>CAMYQS010000113.1 GCA_947296835.1 uncultured Atopostipes sp. | reverse complement strand
CCGTAAATTATTAATTTACCACTTTGTGGCAAGTTTAAACCATTTAATGTTTTTACAATTTTAGATTTTCCTGAGCCGTTTTCATCAATAATGGTGATCCATTCTCCTTTTTCAATGTTGAATGAAACGTCATTTAGGATGTAGTTTTCTTGATCGGCATGATACCGATATACGATATTTTCTAGTGTTATTAGACTCATATTATTTACTCCTGTACAAGTTTGATAAGCAACTTTTTAAATATATTGCTGATTATAACAAAAAATCACTTTTCGATATATATGCTTCTCCTGAAGGAAACCTCCAGGAGAAACTAGAGCTAGACACTTGGTATAAACCATCATCATAACGCCCTCTATACATCATAAAAAGTGAGTCATTGTACTATTCAGTTCAAGAGAGAAATTACTCTTTGTCAGCTTCTACTGTTTCGTCTGCTTCTACAGCTTCAACTTCTTCAGTTTCTACTACTTCTTCAGTAACTTCTTCTGTTTCAACAACATCAGCTTCGCCAAAGTTAACTTCTTCAACGAATTCTAAGATTGCCATTGGAGCTCCATCACCACGACGAGGTTCTGTGTTTAATACTCGCGTGTATCCACCGTTACGAGTTTCGTAGCGTGGCGCAACTTCATTAAACAATTTTTGAACTACTGATTCAACGATGATTGCATCTTCTGTTTCTTCAACAGCTGCTAGTTCGTTACGCAATACTTTGACTGCTTGGCGACGTGCGTGTAAATCTCCACGTTTACCTAGTGAAACCATTTTATCAGCTAATTTTGAAACCTCTTTTGCACGAGCTTTAGTTGTTTTAATACGTTCGTTAATGATTAAGTCTGAAACTAAATCGCGTAATAAAGCTTTTCTTTGTGAACTTGTACGTCCTAATTTACGATTTGCCATTTAGTTGAAATCCTCCTTACCTACGATAATATTTCTGTGATTATTTAAATATCTTCTTTTAAAGATAATTCTAATTCGTTTAACTTTTGTTTGATCTCTGTTAATGATTTCTTTCCTAAGTTACGGACTTTCATCATTTCAGCTTCAGTCTTGTCTGTTAATTCTTCGACTGTATTAATACCTGCACGTTTCAGACAGTTATATGAGCGTACTGATAAGTCAAGTTCTTCAACAGTCATCTCAAGCATTTTCTCTTTTTTCGTTTCTTCTTTCTCGACCATAATTTCAGCTTCACGAGCTTCTTCAGTCAAGTTAACGAAAATATTTAAGTGTTCTGTTAAAATTTTAGCAGCTAAGCTTACACTGTCTTCTGGTGAAATTGAGCCATCTGTCCATACATCTAATGTCAATTTATCAAATTGATCACTTTCACCAACGCGAGTATCTTCTACTAGGTAGTTTACTCGTGTGATTGGGGTATAGATTGAGTCGATTGGAATAACACCAATTGGCATGTCGTCGTGCTTATTTTCTTCAGCATTAACATAACCGCGACCTCTTTGAGCACTCATTCTTCCACGTAAGTGTCCACCTTCAGACACTGTACCGATGTACTCATCAGGATTTGTAATCTCTACTTCACTATCGTGAATTAGGTCTCCAGCAGTAACTACTGCAGGTCCTTCAATATCAAATTCAAGTGTTTTTACATCTTCAGAATGTATTTTCATAGCAACTTTTTTCAAGTTTAAGACCAATGCTGTTACGTCTTCCACAACACCGTCGACAGTTGAAAATTCGTGCAATACTCCATCAATTTGTACGCTAGTAATTGCTGCACCTGGTAATGAAGACAGCAAAATGCGACGTAATGAATTACCTAAAGTTGTTCCATAACCGCGTTCTAATGGTTCTACAACGAACTTTCCGAATTTTTCATCTTCGCTGATCTCAACTGTTTCAATGACTGGTTTTTCAATTTCTATCATAAGATCCGCTTACCCCTTTCAAACGTTCAGTGCTTATAACGGTTAGTAAATTAATTAAAATGCACTTCCTTATTACACACGGCGGCGTTTTGGAGGACGGGTACCATTATGTGGAATTGGTGTTACATCGCGTATTGCAGTAACATCTAATCCGTTAGCTTGTAATGAACGGATAGCCGATTCACGACCTGACCCAGGTCCTTTTACTGAAACTTCAACAGTTTTCATACCATTCTCGATTGCGCCTTTTGCTGCAACTTCTGCTGCCATTTGTGCAGCATATGGTGTTGATTTACGTGAACCTCTAAATCCTAATGATCCAGCAGATGACCATGAAATTGCGTTTCCATGTGCATCAGAGATCATAACAATTGTGTTGTTGAAAGTTGAACGAATATGAGCAATTCCGTGCTCAATATTTTTCTTTTGACGTCTTTTACGTGAACGTTGTTTTGTTCTTGCCATTCGAATCTGTTCCTCCTATCTACTAGATATTATTATTTTGATCCTTTACGTGTACGAGCGTTGTTCTTAGTGTTTTGTCCTCGTACTGGTAATTTTTTACGGTGACGTGAACCACGATATGAACCAATTTCAGTTAATCGTTTGATGTTTTGAGAAACTTCACGACGAAGGTCTCCCTCAAGTTTAAGTTCATTCACTTCTGCACGAACTGCATCTAACTGCTCGTTCGTTAAGTCGTTTACGCGTACATCTTCTGGTACTCCTGCTTTCGCTAAGATTTGTTGAGAAGTTGTTTTACCGATTCCGTAAACGTATGTTAATGCGATAACAATATGTTTATCACGTGGAATATCTACTCCAGCTATACGTGCCATTTATTGCACCTCCTGCTTAATTATCCTTGTCTTTGTTTGTGTTTTGGGTTGCTACAAATTACGTGTACTCGACCTTTACGGCGAATAATCTTGCAATTGTCGCACATTTTTTTTACTGATGGTCTTACTTTCATTTTCTTAAACCTCCATAAATATCAGGAATTCTTATTTATATCGATACGTGATACGTCCTTTAGTTAAGTCATATGGTGACATTTCGACTGTTACCTTGTCCCCAGGCAGAATCCGGATGTAGTTCATGCGAATTTTGCCAGAAACATGTGCCAGAATTTCGTGCCCATTTTCAAGCTCTACGTTAAACATTGCGTTGGGTAATGTCTCAGTAACTGTACCTTCTACTTCAATCATATCTTCTTTAGCCATGCCTGGTTTCCTCCTCTAATGCCATCATAAATTTGTTTATAACACATTTTATATCTTTTAAAGCTTTCTTTTTCAAGAAAACACTCTCGGTATTATACACCATAATCACGGTTAATTCAACGTTTTGCCCTGTAGAATTTCTTTTACTTCAGCAAAAACATCTTTTGGATCACGGTTACCTTCAATTTCAACTAGGACGCCTTCATTATTAAAGTATTCAACTAATTTGTCCGTCTGCTCTTCATTCACCTTGATACGCTTTTCGACAGTTTCAGGCTTATCATCATCACGTTGATGGAATTCAGTGCCACCACAGTTATCACATACACCTTCTACTTGAGTCGGGTTGTTTAACTTATGGTAAGTCGCACCACAATTAGAACAAATATAGCGTCCTGCTAAACGTTCGATTAATATTTCTTTAGGAACATTCAAATAAATAACAGCATCCAATTCTCTACCAAGATCTTGCAAGTTATTTTTTAACGCTTCACTTTGGTTTAGAGTTCTTGGATAACCATCAAGTAAAAAACCATCTTTTACATCGTCTTCTTGAAGTCGTTCTTTAACGATATTATTCGTCACTTCATCTGGAACTAATTCTCCAGCGTCCATGTACTTTTTCGCTTCTAAGCCAAGAGGGGTCTCGTTTTTCAAAGCAGCTCGGAATATATCTCCTGTTGAAATGTGAGGTACGTTGTACTCTTTCACAATATATTCAGCCTGAGTGCCTTTCCCAGCGCCTGGCAAACCTAGTAAGATTAAATCCATTTAATATATCCTCCCCTGTTACTGTATAAGATCACTATTATTTATCTTGAGTTGAATACTTTGGTTCGTATTCATAAATAAATCCTGTGTAACTCGTTTTGCTTAGTAAGCCTTCGATTTGAGCTGTAAAGTCTAATCCGACTCCAACTGCAATTAGTAGACTTGTTCCTCCAAGTGCTAACGCTGGAATGTTCCATAGCGATGAAGCAAGGATTGGAAGAATTGAAATTAAAGCAAGGTAAATTGCTCCAATTGTACTTAAGCGGACGAGCATGTAACTGATATAGTTTTCAGTTTCTTGTCCTGGGCGCACACTTGGTATATAAGCATTTTGACGTTGTAAGTTTTCCGCTGCTTTTTCTGGGTTAACCTGAATGAAAGCATAGAAATAAGTAAACAGTACAATTAATGCTACATAGATTAGTGCACCTACAGGTTCTTGCATGTTGAATATCGTGTTGACTACTTTAAACCAAGTTGCATTTTGGTTTTCTGTTGCAAACAATCCTAAGATTATCTGTGGAACCATCATAAATGAACTTGCAAAAATGACTGGAATTACTCCGGCTGAGTTAACTTTCAACGGTAGCAGTGCTTCTTCTGAAGATACTGCACGCTTTGAGTAACGAATCGGAATATTTCTTCTTGCGTTCTCCATATAAATTACAAAGACTACAAGTAATAAGAATACAATTGCTAATGCAACAACGAAAATTGTTGATTGAACAATTTCATCTCCAGCATTTCTAATTTGAGTATTGTAAATGTCTGTAAGATCTTGTGGGATACGCGAAACGATACCTGAGAAGATAATTAGAGAAGTTCCATTCCCTATACCATTTACAGTAATCATTTCACCTAACCACATTACAAACATTGTACCTGCGGTCATAATAATCGCAATCTTAATATACGTGCTCACTCCTGGGTTGATAATTAAATCAGTTCCAGTTAATGAGTTGAATCCAAACGAAATCGCTAATGCTTGTAAGAAAGCAATAAATATTGCTAAGTAACGAGTTGCTTGGTTAAGTTTTCGACGACCGACTTCACCTTGCTCAGACCATTCTTTGAACTTTGGAATTACATCCATTTGTAACAATTGAATGATGATTGAAGATGTAATATAAGGGGATATCCCCAAAGCAAAGATCGAATAGTTCTGAAGGGCTCCACCACCAAAGGTATTTAACAAGTTAAATAATCCTGAGTTGACGAACTCTTGTATTGCGCCCGCGTTTACACCCGGTACGGTAATATATGTTCCTAAACGAAACACTAGTATTAAACCAAGAGTATACAAAAGTCTTTTTCGAATAAACTTTTCTGAAAATGCACCTTTCAACAATTCGATCATTACTAAATCACCTCAACTGATCCTCCAGCAGCCTCAATTGCTTCTTGAGCAGCTTTGGAGAATTTATGAGCTTTAACAG
>CAMYQS010000112.1 GCA_947296835.1 uncultured Atopostipes sp. | reverse complement strand
GTCATGTTCATTCCTAAAGCTGCAATAACGGCACCTGTTAATGTTGCGGCATCAATCATGAAGCTTGGTTTGAATTCAGTCGCTGTGTAGTATAAGACATCCGCTAAGACAAGTCTTCCTTCAGCATCGGTATTTAATACTTCAACTGTTGTTCCTTTTAGCGTATTAATGATGTCACCGTTTTTGAATGCTTCACCTGAAATTAAGTTCTCAGTTGCACCAATAACTGCGACGACGTTTTGTTGAATGTTGTTTGCTGCAAGAGCTTGAACTGTTCCAATCATTGCCGCTGCTCCAGCCATATCTGTCATCATTGTAGCCATACCGCGAGCTGTCTTAATCGCGTATCCACCACTATCATACGTTACACCTTTACCAACTAACGAAGCAATGGGTGCGTCAGGTCCTAATGGCAAGTATTTTAATACAATCATACGCGGTTCTTTACTAGAACCTTGTGAAACAGCTAAGATTGCATCAGCACCTAAATCGGTTAGTGCTTTTTTATCAAATACTTCTACTTCAACAGCTGTCCCTTCGAATGCTTCTTCTACTTTATTTGCTAAAGTTTCAGGGTACAAGTCATTAGCAGGTGTATTAACTAAGTCACGTGTAAAATTAATACCAGCTAATACGTTAGTTATTTCATCAACAAGCTTGTCTGCATCCGCTACTTCAGATACTAAACTTACTTCTGCTAGTACAGCAATTTTTTTCTCTGTCTTGTATTCTTGGTAAGAGTAAGCAGCTTGTAACACACCTTCCGCAGCACCTTGTAAAGCGACTTCGTCTTTGATTTCACCGTATGTAAAGCCTGAAATATTAGCTTCCTTAATCTTGTTTGCTTCAAGCGTCTGTGCTGCTTTATGCGCAGCTTTTACGTAGTGATCACGCGTGATTTTATCTGCAGCACCTAAACCAACAAGTACGATGTTATCTGATTGAGGGCCAACATTGACGAAAGTTTCATTTAATTTTCCTGTAAATGAGAATGATTCCAGCGCATACTCACGCAGGTCCTCTGTTAAGAAGTCTAGTGCGTCATCCGCAGGTACTAAATAAACTGAAGCGTCGTATTTTTTGCCAGTTGTTAAATTCATATATCTTCTCCTTAATTAAAAAATGATTAAATTAATTATAGCAAACACTCATACAATATACTAGAGAAGTAACCGTTGTTATCTGTTTAGAAAGACAATATCTTCTTTTGAAGAGTACTGTAAAATAAGATTGTTTCATTCAATATGTTATATATTCGTGAAATGTTTCAAGTTCTCTAGTAGAATGAATGAAAGCAAAATGAAAAGGAGGCAAATCATGCGAGAAAAAGAATATGATCAGTTAATGGACAAAGAGTTAAATATCAAAACAACTGGTTTAATTGAATGGCCATTTGGTGTGAATATGGATTATTTACGAACAGAATCATCCTCTTACGCGGACTTAGATCGATTTATTGAAGAGTATGAAGGATTAGAGAATAGTCGACTAGTTGATTTTGGAAGTGGGAAAGGACGAATTTTATATTATTTAAACTATAGACTCGGAATTCCAACGACGGGTATCGAAGTAAATGATGCAGCATTTTCACACTTGGTTCAAAATTACGCGGATTATGTCGATAAGTTTCCAAAGAGAGGGCAAGATATTAGATTACTTGAAATAAAAGCTGAAGATTATTTGGTTGAAGCGAATGATAATGTCTTTTATTTTTTCAATCCCTTTATGGTTAATATATTTGAGAAAGTATTAAACAATATAGAAGAATCGATTAAAGAGCATCCTAGAGTCGTTGATATTATTTTATACTATCCTGAAATTAGTTTTGGCTATTATTTGGATCACAACACGCCATTTCAGAAAATACAGAAAATTAAAAATAAGAAATATCTTCTAAATAATCGAGAATGCTTTGAAGTTTACCGTTATATCCCGTAATAGCCCTGTATTTCATAGATATCCAATGGACGGTAGATTAATAAACGTGTATAATATATGATGGACATTTTTATAAGCGAAGGAGAAAATACATGTCGACTATGCGTAAGTTTATCATATTAATCGCTGCATTATTATTAGCCGCATTTGGTATTGGTTTACAAATTCAAGCCGCAATTGGTTTAGCACCATTTGATGCCTTTAATCAATCTGTTGCATATGCTTCAGGACTCCGTGTTGGTGATATTGTTTCAATTGCACAAGTCTTGTTTGTAGGTTTACAAGTTTTAATCTTAAAGAAAGATGCTACTTGGAAATTATTCCTTCAAGTATTCGTTGGTGCACTATTAGGCCAAGCTATTAACTTAGTGCTATTTACGGTATTAAGTGGATTAGTTGTCGAAGGTTACTTCATGCGATTGGTTCTATTAATTATCGGATCATTCTGGTCACCATTCTTTATTGGGATGATTATGGTACTCGACTTAGTCACCATGCCAGTTGAAAGTTTTGCGATGGTTGTTTCAAGAAAGACGAATAAAATATTTGGTCAAATTAGACAATACATTGATATTGTATTTCTAGTTTTAGCTGTTATCATAACGTTAATTTCAAACGAATCATTTACTATTCGTGAAGGCACAATAGTTTCAGCATTATCATTTGGTCCATTACTAAATATATATATGCCAATTATCGAAAAGTATTTCATCAAATGGAATATTATCGATTCAACAGAATAGTTAATAAAATGAGAGGTGTTTCGATGAGACGCCTCTTTTTGTTTTGTCCGAACGGATTGTTTTTGATTAACCGTAGGATTTTCAGTACTATAAAAACATAAGAGTATAGTAGAGGATGTTATACTAATGAAGCAAAAAACTGATTTAAAACTATTATGGAAATTATTTTTATCAACACTTTATTTAAGTGCCTTTACCTTTGGTGGGGGATACGTTATTGTAACGCTAATGAAATCGAAATTTGTAGATGAATATAAATGGATTACGGAAAAAGAGATGTTAAATATTACAGCCATTGCCCAATCAGCACCAGGAGCGATTGCGGTTAACGCAGCAATTGTTGTAGGCTTTCGCTTGGCAGGCTTAATTGGTGTATTAGTTGCGGTAGCCGGTACAGTTATACCGCCGTTTTTCATTATTTCTTTAATTTCAGTATTCTATGATGTATTTAGAGAAAATCAGATTATCACATTATTGCTAGAGGGAATGGAAGCTGGAGTAGCAGCGGTCGTAGTTGCTGTATCGTGTGAAATGGCCCTTGGTGTTATCAAAGAAAAAGATATGATTCTAACGATAATGATGATCATTGCTTTTATCGCCAACGCGGTCTTTAATGTCAGTGTCATCGTTATTATCTTATTAAGTGTTGTAATCGGTATAGCTCTACACTATCTAAACATAAAAGGGGAACGATTAGAATGATTTACTTAAAATTATTTTGGAGCTTCCTGCAGATTGGTGCCTTTAGTTTTGGTGGCGGTTATGCAGCGTTACCCTTAATTCAAAGTGTTGTGGTAGAGGGTAATGGTTGGTTGTCTGTGACGGAATTTACGGATCTCATTACGATTTCACAAATGACGCCTGGCCCCATTGCGATTAACTCAGCAACCTTTGTTGGTTTACAAATTGCCGGAACTGGTGGCGCTATTGCTGCCACACTAGGAAATATCACACCGTCATTCTTGTTGGTAACGTTTATAGCTTGGTTATATACGAAATATAATTCATTAGATATTTTACAAAATCTACTTAAAACCTTACGTCCCGCAGTTGTCGCGATGATCTCTACAGCAGGTCTAAGCTTATTAATTACAGCATTATGGGGTAATGATGCGATTATATTATCAGGTATTAGTCTTCCCGCAGTCATATTGTTTATTCTTTCAATGGTATTATTAATGAAGTACAGAAAAAGTCCGATTTTAGTCATGGTTTTAGCGGGCGTGCTAAACGTGATTTGGAATCTGATTAACGGGCAATTATAGGAACAAAATTTGAGGAGGATTTTGAATGAAAGTCACTTATCATGGACACTCAGTAGTAACAATCCTGACAGATGATGGCACAAACTTACTATTCGATCCCTTTATTAATGGTCATGAAGCTTGTGATTTAGTGGTTGACACGGTTGAAGCAGATTATATCCTTTTAACTCACGCGCATAGTGACCATTTTGGCGATACGATTGAAATCGCAAAACGAACAGGTGCAACGGTTGTTACAACAGTCGAAATTGCAGAATATTTAAGCTCAAAAGATGTCGAGGCACATGGGATGCAGCCAGGTGGAAGCTTCAACTTTGAGTTTGGCCGTGTGAAATTAACACCCGCCATTCATGGCTCATCCCTTCAGCTAAATCCAGATGATGAAATGCCAACAACATTAGGTTTGGCTTCAGGTATATTAGTTTCCATTAATAACAAAACTATTTATCATGTAGGGGATACGGCACTATATTCCGATATGAAGTTAATTGGTGAAATGAATGATATCAATCTTGCTTTTGTACCAATCGGTGATAATTTTACGATGGGTCCAAAAGATGCGGCTGTTGCCACGAAATGGTTAAAAGCGAAACAAGCTGTTCCTATTCATTACAATACATTTCCAATGATTGAACAAGATCCAAACGACTATATCGATTTACTGGATGATGGGGTTGGGAAAGTGTTAACTATTGGAGACTTTATTGAACTATAATAACTAGCAATCACATGAAGGACTATCTTTCTGATTTAGGAAGAAGTCCTTTTTGAAATTTTAAGCAAAATGTAATGAATTCCTTTGGTAAAAAATGGTACAATCTAGTATAGATGTTATGTAGGAGGACGATGAATGATTTACATGGACAATGATTATACGCATGGTGCGCATCCATCAATTTTTGAACGATTAATTCAAACAAATGATGAAGCGACCACTGGGTATGGAACCGATCGTTTTACAGAAAATGCGATCACGAAAATTAAAAAGGCAATAGGTCGAGAAGACATTGCGGTACATTTATTAACTGGCGGTACGCAGACGAATATTGTAGCGATTGCGTCGTCACTTAGACCTTTTCACGGTGTGATTACAGCAGATAGTGGACACATTAATAACCTAGAGGCTGGTGCGATTGAAGCGATTGGCCATCGTATGCTGCCGATTCCAAGTGAAGACGGTAAGATTTATGCGGATGAAGTAAAAACATTAGCGGATGAATACTGGAATAATAAAAGTAATTTCCATAAAATTCAACCCGGTATGGTCTATATTTCGAATCCTACTGAAACAGGTACGATTTATTCGAAACAAGAATTGACTGATCTAAGAGAAGTGTGCAATGCAAATGACATGGTTTTATTTATGGATGGGGCACGCTTAGGTTATGGC
>CAMYQS010000111.1 GCA_947296835.1 uncultured Atopostipes sp. | reverse complement strand
TATTGTCATGGCTTCGGCAACGATTAAATCTTTTTCTTCCGCAAGTGCTAATATTTCATCCAGTTCTTGTTTGTTCATTGTAATAGCTTTTTCACAAAGAACATGTTTTCCAGCGTTTAAAATTTGTTTCATGTCATGCGCATGGTAACTATTTGGTGTAGCTAAATAAACAATGTCAATTTCTTTATCTTGATAGAGTTCATCGTAACTACCATAAGCTTTCGGTATACTATATTTTTCAGCAAAGGCTTCTGCTTTCTCAAGTGTTCTTGAGCCAACTGCAACAAGCTCAGCATCATCAGATAAAAAGACTTGAGCAAACCCGTGGGCAATATCACCGAGACCGATGATTCCCCATTTAATTTTTTGATTCATGGAATCGACCAACTTTCTATATTTTATCTATTTCATTATAATATACTTACCAACTTAATGAAAAGAATAGCCCGGATAGAACCCTTAAAGGATATTCGGACAAAAGTTTATTTTTGTTTGAAAATATGGTAAAATATAGAGTGGATATTCCTACTGGAGGTAATAAATATGCGCTTATCAAAAGTGTTGCTTTTGTCTATTTTGATGCTATCAGGATGTGCTCAGCTAGAGAATTTTTTCGAAGAAACTAGCAATCAATCATCTGAGAATGAAATAGGCGAAGAAATTGACCAAGATATGACGGATTATCCCAAAGAGCCGGAAGAAGAACCAGAAAAAGAACTTTCGGAAGAAGAAGTGATGATTCAAGAACTACCAACAGAAGCAAATGTTACGGACTGGAATCTAATTTTAGTTAACCCATGGGAAGCTTTACCCGAAAATTACGAAGCGGAGTTTGTAGAAGTCGACAATACGCAACAAATTGACGCTCGAATTGTCGATGCGTGGAATAACTGGAGAGACGCAGCATTAGAAGCCGGACATAACCTTTTTTTTGCGTCAGGCTATCGAACGGTTGAGCGACAAAGAAACAACTTTAATAACTCTGTTGCAGGATATTTAAGTGAAGGTTATTCTGAAGAAGAATCCATTGAAAAAACAAAGGAATATCTTACAGAGCCAGGACATAGTGAACATCATACAGGCTTAGCTTTGGATATTGTAGACCATGAGTGGATTAATGCGGGTGGTCGATTAGACCCCGAATATGATACACAAGAATCTCAAAAATGGTTAGTTGAAACGATGGCTGACTATGGCTTTATTCTACGCTATCCAGCAAGCAAAGAGGAAATTACAGGTATTCAATATGAATCTTGGCATTTCCGTTATGTGGGTGTTGAACACGCACAATTTATGAAAAAGTATGACCTTGTTTTAGAAGAGTATGTTGATTTAATTAAAATACGTGATGAAATGTAATCAAAACGATCGATATAAATTGGATTTGAAAGGAAATACATGCAAAAACAAATTCAAATAAGAATACGCAAAATAAAAAAGAGTTTTAATCAATTAATCAATCGAATCATTTTTTTCGGTAAAATGAGTATCATATTATTAATCGTCTTTTTTACAGTATTATTTATGATAGGAAAACCAATTCGTACGAACATTGAAGAGCTGTTTACAGCACCAGAAGAGTCGATGATTTCAGGACAAGTTAGCAAAGAAGAGTTTCTAGAGATTATGATACCAATCGCTAAACAAGCACAAGTCGATTATGGTATTCGACCAAGTGTTTTAGTCGCACAAGCGGCTTTAGAGTCGAACTGGGGGAATAGTGACTTGTCGCAACAGTCCAATAATTATTTTGGAATCAAAGGAAATAGTTCAGGTGAGCAATATGCCACGAAAGAATTTACACAAGAAAAATGGCAAAGCGTTCAAGCCTCATTTCGAACATACGACTCCGTAAGTGAATCGGTCGATGATTATGCAAAGTTAATCAAGAACGGCACGTCATGGAATGCGGATTTGTATAGTGGAGTGATTAATGCGGGGCATTATAAAGATGCAGCTCTCGCTTTACAAAAAGCAGGCTATGCAACAGATCCGGATTACGCAAATAAATTGATACGAATTATTGAACAATATGCTTTATACGAATTAGATACTTAAATCATTCTAGAGATTATGTTGGTGTTGGAGAAAGGGTGCATTTCATGGATAAGAAGTTTAGTCATCAAAGAACAATTGGAATTATAGGGGTAACGCCGGATTCACAAGCTTTTATTCTAGAAGCAAATAAGATTGGATTTCAAACGTACCTCTTAGCTCAAACGGAAGAGGATGCGCGACTTGTCTCGAGTGCAGATATGTTGTTTACAGGTAGCTTAGATCAATCAAGAATTCACGATGAATTTCTAATGGCATGTGATTTACTCGTTTATTTTGATGAGTCGATTAATTCATCCGAACTAGAAGATATTCAAAAAGCAATTTATGTTCCTCAAGGAGACGATTTATTATCAATCGTGCAAGATAGAGTATTGCAAAAAGCTTATTTAGAATCTTTAAGTATGAATATTGCACCTTATGCAACGGTGGTTAAACCGGAAGATATTCAGCTAGGGATTCGAAGTATTGGTTATCCAGCTGTTCTGCGACCGAATCAGATTAATCCAGATTCAAAAGATCATGCTTATTTTATCTATGAAGAAAGTGAGATTGAAGAAGCCGCTTTATTGTTGAAACACGGGACATGTGTTTTAGAATCATGGCTTGTATCAGACCGAGCATTTTCAATTTCAGCTGTACGAACAGGAGCGGGTGAGCTAAGACTTTTCCCAATCGTGGAACGTGAATACCGCAATAACCGTTTATCGAGTACACATGTACCACTTGATATTGATGAAGAACTATTAGATGAAATGAAACGAGTCGCTCGTGTCAGTTTAGGTGATTTGGATTATAGAGGAGTAGCTTCAATTGAATTTGTAGTGACTCCAGCAAATGCCTTATATGTTGGCGTGATCCATGCGTATCCTAATATTCATAATCGCTATTCAAATGTGGCTTGCTCGATGTCGGCAACAGAAGCACATTTACGTGCAGTTACAGCATTACCGATTCCACATGAGATTAAAACTAATTCATCTCATTTATTTGTGCCATTTTACGAAGACCAAGTAGAGATGATAGATGAAATATTGACTATTTATCCAGATTGGCATTTTACATTTTATCCAATTACTAAACATGAACATGCCAGTCATGGTGAAGCAATCGGTCATATGATAATTGAAACAACAGACACAGTGAGAACACTTGAAATATTAAAAGAAAAAGGTTTTTAACTACACAACTGAATAAACAGACAAGGTCAATGATAGGGGAGTAATTCATTGAAAAGAAAAAAATTAGATCAGGTCGTCTATGAATATATAGTCGATCGTATAAAAAGTGGTCAATTATTCGAACGAGAACATATCACTGAGCAAACAATCGCTAATGAGCTAGAAATTAGTCGAACACCAGTCAGGAGAGCGTTTGATCGATTAGAAGAAGACCACTATTTAGAAAACATTCCTAATATGGGCGTACGCGTTAAGGTACAAAAATTAACATCCACTGACTTTCGTAATCGACTAGACTTTTTTGAACGTCTAGTTAACCATTACTTATTTGATTTAGAAAAGAAAGAACTCGATGTTGACTTAGCAGATGTTCATCAACAATTGGAACAAATGAAAGCAACACTTGAGCACACACAGGATGACTATGAGAAATATGAATTTCAATATTGGAAACACGTGTTGGACTACGAAACAAATGCTTACTCTGCAAAAATTCTACTCAGTACATTAAGAGAAACATTAGATGTAGATGGTGAAATTAAAGAAATCGTCCAAGCGAGTCGTACACTTAAATTATCACATTATGAAAAAATAGTAGACTATTTAGAAAATGAAGCTTATTCGTACGCGCGTCGTGAGGTTCGAATCCTTGTGAATCAAATAAAGCTGAATGTTATTGAGATGGGTTAAACGAATTAATATAAATTAAGTTATGCTGAAATAAGGTGTGCTGAACATCTTACAATTAAAAAGCATAACTTTTTTAATTGTATAAAGAACGCTTGAAACCTATGGGTAGAGGTAGAATGATGAATACTTTTTAGGTATACTAATGAAGCAATATAGCGTCGTGGAAAGGAATTGATGAGATTGACTCATCCGGTAGATATACTATCTGGTTTAAATAAAAGACAAAAACAAGCTGTAGAGACAACAGAAGGGCCGTTACTGATTATGGCTGGTGCTGGCTCGGGAAAAACTCGAGTTTTGACACATCGTATAGCTTACTTAATACATGAAAAGAAAGTAAATCCTTGGAACATTCTTGCGATTACTTTTACAAATAAAGCTGCGAGTGAAATGAAAACTCGGGTGAGTGACTTAGTAACAGACGGTGGGTCCGATGTATGGGTTTCTACCTTTCACTCAATGTGTGTACGAATTTTAAGAAGAGAAATCGATCAAATTGGGTACAATCCAAACTTTACAATTGCAGGATCAAGTGAACAAAACACGTTAATGAAACGCGTTCTTAAAAACATGAATATTGACACGAAAAAATATTCACCAAGAGCGATTTTGTCGGCAATTAGTGAAGCGAAAAACTTATTAATTGATGAAAAAGAATTTGCGAAGACGGCATATGACTATTACAGTCGTATTGTTGCGGATGCTTATAAACAATACCAAAGTGAACTGCGCCGCTCTGAGACGCTAGATTTTGATGATTTAATTATGCTGACGGTTCGTCTGTTTGAAGACCAACCACAAGTATTATCTTTCTATCAAAATAAATTCCAGTATATACACGTTGATGAGTATCAGGATACGAACCATGCGCAATATCGTTTAGTTTACTTATTAGCACAACGCTTTGAAAACCTATGTGTTGTTGGGGATGCAGACCAAAGTATCTACGGTTGGCGTGGAGCAGATATGCAAAACATTTTAGATTTTGAAAAAGACTATCCAAAAGCACAAAGTATTTTCCTTGAACAAAACTATCGTTCGACGAAAAACATTCTACAAGCGGCAAACACAGTTATTTTAAATAACACAAACCGTAAAGAGAAAAACTTATGGACAGATAACGATCATGGTGAAAAAATATCGATTTACTATGGTAATGATGAGCGAGATGAAACAGACTATGTTGCGAATAAAATCGAAGAAATTATGAAAGAACGACCGGAATTGACTTATCAAGATTTCGCTATTTTATATCGTACAAATGCGATGTCACGTGTTATGGAGGAGACGTTAAAGAGTCGCCGTGTACCTTTCCAAATTATTGGCGGAACAGGTTACTACGATCGAAAAGAGATTCTTGATTTAACAGCTTATTTAACATTAATTGTGAATCCAGCGGATGACTTAAGTTTCCGCCGAATCGTCAACGAACCTAAACGTGGAATCGGCGCAACAA
>CAMYQS010000110.1 GCA_947296835.1 uncultured Atopostipes sp. | reverse complement strand
AACAAACACTAATAATGAAATCATCGCATTACGTAATCCTTTAGACTCTTGTGCTGTTAGTGGTTTGTTTTCTGGAACGTAGTCTCCAGTATACTCACCAAGTCTTGGTTCTGTAATTTTATGCGTTACTATTGAACCAACAATCTTTAGCAAGAACGTTGAAGCGATCATAAAATACCAGTTACCTGTAATCGCAATTTCATAATCAATTCCTGAACTTTCTAAAACAGCGTTCGTGATACCTGTTAATAAAGCATCATTTGGCCCAATTAGTAGGTTAGCTGAGAACCCACAAGATACCCCAGCAAATGCAGCTGCCAGTCCCGCAATTGGATGACGGCCCGCACTAGCAAAAACAATCGTACCTAGCGGAATAACGACGACATAGCCTGCATCGGATGCAATACTAGACATGACTCCAGCAAAAACAACGACCATCGTTAATAAGTTATCTGGCACTGACTGAATCATACGTTTAAGACCTGTACTGATTAACCCAGTTGATTCTGCAACTCCTACCCCTAACATGGTTACTAGTACTGTTCCTAAAGGCGCAAAACCAGTAAAGTTCGTGATCGAGCTGTTGAAGATATAACGAATCCCTTCTTTATTCATCAGTGTGTTTGCATACACTGTAACATTTTCCGCTACTTGCGGATCATAATAGTTCGCTGATAAATTTAATCTAAAAGCAATTTCTGAAACGACGACCACAATTAATGCTAAAATCACAAATAAAATAACGGGATGTGGTAATTTGTTCCCTATTCGTTCGATTCGATTCAGAAATCCACTTTTATTATCTGAATACTCTTCTTCCATTTTGTAAATACCCTACAATGTTTCAAAAATAAAGTTTCAACAGGAATTAATTTAACACGACAGAATGTTAAATACAAAAACAAAGCCCAATAAATTTTAAAAGTTAATGTATCGATTAATGATGAAAAAAGAATGGAATGTTGATAAATGTACAATAGATATGCTTTTAAGACGACATAAAAAAAGAACAGCTCATCATAAGCTGTTCTAAAATATTTATTCATTTTCTGTACTAATCCATTCGCTTACTTTGTCAGGATTTTCATCCATCCATTTTCGAGCAGCTGCCTCTGGTGATAAATCTTCTCGAAGATATAACATCACTTGTTGCATATCTTCAACTGTCCATGAGAAATTTTCTAAAATTTCATAGGCACGTGGATTTTCTTCTTTTAGTCCTTGACGAGCAATGGTTAATAGAGATTCACCTGTACCATAAGCCCCTTCAGGATCTTCAAGAATTTTTAAATCAAATTCAGAAAACATCCAGTGCGGTCTCCAAGCTGTAATAACAATTTCTTCTTCATTAGTATAAGCCTGGCGTAAAGCAGTCAGCATTGCCCCAGTTGATGATACTTGTAAATCCCAATCTGATAGATTGCTATAAGATTCTAACATATTATACGCTTGGTCAATTATTGACGCTCCTGGTTCAATACTTGTTATCGTTTGATTCGCTTCATTTGTTAAATCATGAATACTGTTAATGTCTTCCATATAAGTTGGAACAGTTAATCCATTCTGAGCACCTTCTGCGTGAGCTCGTACAATATCAATCTGTTCTTCATATTCCTCGATGTAGTTACCGTGTGATAAAAGCCATGGTGAAACTGAAAAGTCAGACGTTCCTGTCGCTAGTGAGTTAAACATAATCGCTGGATCTAATTGAACAGGGGTGACTTGAAATCCTTCATCTTTAAGTACATTCGAGATAACAGCGGATGTTGCGATTCCATCATCCCAAGATGTGTAAGACAGGGTTAAGCTCGGTTTCTGTTCACCACTAAAACTAAAAGTTGTGTCATATGCTCCTTCACTACCAAATGTTAAAACTAATCCAAATATAGCTAATATTCCTAATCCAATTTTTTTAAACATATCTTTTCCTTTCAAAATTCATTAAGCTCTTTTGTCTCGACCCAATGATTGTGTTAAACGGTCAACAATTACAGCTAAAATAACGATTGCTAGGCCTGAAACAAATCCTTCTCCAACTTGTGCACGTTGTAATGCTGTTAACACGTTTCCACCTAAACCTGGTGCACCAATCATTGATGCAATAACAACCATTGATAGAGTTAACATTACAGTTTGGTTAATACCAGCCATAATTGTGTTTTTCGCTAAAGGTAGCTCAACCTTGAATAATTTTTGACTGTTTGTACTACCGAATGATTCTGATGCTTCGATTAGTTCAGGGTTAATTTCACGAATCCCTAAGTTTGTAAATCGTACAGTTGGTGCTAATGCATAGATAAATGATGCGAAGATTCCTGGAACCATACCAATTCCAAAGAATGCAACAGCAGGAATTAGATAAACAAAGGCTGGCATTGTCTGCATAAAGTCTAGTACAGGCTGGATAATTGCATTAGCCGTATCATTTTTCGCCGATAAAATCCCAATTGGGATACCGATAATAACTGTAACAATTGCTGCTACTACGATTAGTGCGATCGTGTCAAGTAGTTGTCCCCATAATCCTTGGTTTAAAATATAACCTAAACCTATTAGTGTGAAAACAGGTAAACCCATTTTACGATTATTTGCAAAATACGAGAGTAAAGCGATTAATAAAATGAATAGAAATGGTGGTACGATACTTAGTACATTTGTAAAATTACTCATAAAACGTGAGCCGTATTGTGTAACGAAGTTAAAGAATCCACTAAACGTATCGACTAGCCATTGTGTTGCCGTTTCAACTATTTCAGAAACAGGTAATTCTTGTAAAGGTAATTCAAACATATATTGTGTTCCTTTCGATTTTGTATGTCATATTTTTTGTCCAATCAATATCATTCGATTTAAGAATTCAAGACGTTGTCTCTACCTTCTTCAGATAATGCAGATAATACTGCACCTCGAACAACAATTCCTAATAATTTATCATTTGAATCGATGACTGCAACTGGTGTGTCGATATCATGGATGATGTCATATAAATTCTTAACCAGTGTTTTTGGACGTACAGTTGGTAGTGTTGTATGAAGTAATGGATCAATTTCACTCTGTCCATCCATAACAGCTTGTGCAACCTCTTCTCGGTCTAGATACCCTCGTAGTGTCATATCTTCTTCAACGACAATAATATTTGATATGTCTTTCTCTTCCATATGCTTAAGTGCTGATTGTGTATCATTTTCATCTTTTATAATGTATTCAGGAGTTGTTGACATAATATTTTCAGCTGTATAGACAAGTGATCGGTCAATATCTTCGACAAAACGTTCAACGTATTCGTTTGCTGGGTTCATTAAAATATCATCACCTGAGTCGACTTGGACAACTTGCCCGTCTTTCATAATTGCGATGCGGTCACCCAGTCTTAATGATTCATTTAAATCATGGGTAATAAATATGATTGTTCGTTTTTGGTTTTTTTGTAATTCCAATAGTTCGTCTTGCATATCACGACGAATTAGAGGGTCTAAAGCTGAGAATGCTTCGTCCATTAGAATAATTTCGGGGTCATTAGCTAACGCTCTGGCTAATCCAACACGTTGTTGCATTCCGCCCGATAATTGATCTGGGTATTGATCTTTATAAGGTAATAGTCCAGCATTATCTAATGCTTGTTCCGCCCGTTCTTTACGTTCATTTTTATCAATACCTTGTACTTCAAGACCATATTCTGTGTTTTCAAGAATGGTTTTATGTGGGAATAGTCCAAAGTTTTGGAAGACCATCGATATCTTTTTACGACGTACTTCTCTTAAGTTGGCGTCGTCCATTTGAATAATATCTTCCCCATCAATTTTAACCGCACCATCAGTTGGTTCGATTAAACGGTTTAACATACGAACTAACGTAGACTTGCCTGATCCAGATAATCCCATAATAACGAAAATTTCTCCTTCGTTAATTGTTAGATTAGCTTCATATACACCAACTGTTGCCCCAGTCTGTTCTAAAATGTCATTTTTACTAACACCTTTTTTTGTAAGTTCCAGTGCTTCTTTTTGGTTGTCACCAAATATCTTTGTTAAATTTTTGACTTTAATCTTTGTAGTCATTTTTTACTCCTTTATATTCAAAAGTTTTAAACATCTTTGTTTTTCATTTTTTACATTCGTTAACCAACATAACAATAATGAAAGAAAAACCCAAGTGATATACAAAAGTATTTTTGAAGCATTTTTTATGTAAGGCCTTTAGTTGTGGGTATAAAAGGAAAGAGAAAAAGTGAATATTTTTGTTAAATATAGAAAAAAACTTCTAAAAGAGTCAACAAAACTCAAATAGAAGTTCTTCATATATTATTATAGACCTAATAATAGGCTTGCAGTTTGGAAATAGATGATTAACGCAAATGTATCAACGATTGTGGTAATCACCGGCCCTGCCATAACTGCTGGATCTTGGTTAAACTTCTCAGCTAACATCGGTAATACGCCACCAAGCACTTTAGACATAACAACAACGATGATTAACGTAAAACTAACTGTTAATGAAACTTGTATTCCAACATCATCCATTATCATTATTCTCGCAAAGTTAATGACTGCTAAAATTGTACCAGTAAGTAATCCAATTCTTGTTTCTTTCCAGATAACTTGCCACGTACTGTCATCACTAATTTCATTCAGTGAGAGTGATCGCGTAATCAATGTAGACGATTGCGTACCTGAGTTTCCACCACTATCCATTAACATTGGAATGTAAGCAGCTAATACAACACTCGTCGCTAGTACAGCTTCGTATTTTTGAATGACGTATGCTGTTAATGTAGCCGAAATCATCAGGAATAATAACCAACCTACTCGTTCTCTAGTTAAAGACCAAACGGAACGTTCTAAATAAGATTTCTTTTCTTCTTTATCTTTTACAACACCAGATAGACGAGCATAGTCTTCGTGAATTTCATCTGAAATAACTTCAAAAATATCATCCGCTGTAATAACTCCAACTAAACGATTTTCTGAGTCCACTACTGGTAATGACAGTAACTGATACTTTAAGAATAAATCAGAAGCAATTTCTTGATCATCATTTGTTTGAACACGTAATGCAGAATATTGAATAAACTCATCGATGTTTTCATGGTTTGATTTTACTAAATCTAGTAAATGAATAAACCCAATTAAGTGACGTTTATTATCCATAATATATACCTGGTTTAAATGTTCTGGTCCTCCACTTGAATGCTGGATGTGATTGAGGATTTCCGTTTTTGTACTACCCTCTTTAGCTGTCACAAAATCCACACTCATTAAACTACCAACACTTTCTTCAGGATAGTGTAAGAGTTTATTGATCAATTTTCGTCTTTCATCTGGCACATATTTAAGTAATTTAATCACTAAATTCGCTGGCATTTCTTGTAAAGCATCTACTAAATCATCTGACTCCTGAAGTTGTATTAACT
>CAMYQS010000109.1 GCA_947296835.1 uncultured Atopostipes sp. | reverse complement strand
GGACAACTGGAATGAGTCTTCTTGGAATCACATTTCAGTATTTTTTTGTTTCGCCCAATATGACACGAATCATTGGTGCCACTGCATCTTTCGCTTTATATTGTTTTAGTGCGAATGACAACTTGATAGGATTAAAGATACTTTCTTCTGGTAGAGTAGGCCATGTACGATAGCGTTCATGTTCTTCATCGTTAAATCCGGTTAAATAAGGTCCAGGATTGATGGTTGCGACTTCAATATTGTGTTCCATCAATTCTTGGCTGAGTGTACTTGCGACACCTTCAAGTGCGTATTTTGAAGAAACGTAAGCACCTGAAAATGCATTAGCCATTAAACCAGATATGGAAGAGACAAAAATGATGCGACCGTTATTTTTTTGGACCATCTGTCGTGCAAACCCTTGAGTGAGTAGAGTAGTTCCCATAACATTCACTTCAAATTGATTGCGCAAGTTTTCTTCAGGTATATCAATTAATGAGCCGCCTTCTGAAACACCGGCATTATTGACCAAAATATCGATATCCCAGGTCCAAGCTTTTCGTCGATCACTTTCATTGGTGATATCTAGTTTTTCAATACTTAGGGTTATTTTTAGAGCTTCAGCATCTTTTCGTAATATCTCTGCGTGTTTTTCGGTTTCTGTCGTCGCAATGACGGAGTGACCTAGTGTTGCGAGTGTTAATGCGGTCAACTTACCAAGTCCTGACCCCGCACCTGTAATAAGGATTCTTTTTGCCTTCATAGTCTATCCTCCAAATATGATGTATTTACAATTGATTAGTAATTACTTTAAACATACCAATAGTGAAATTCCTATGTAAAACAATTCAACTTGTGATGACAAAAAAATGTTTCGACTTGGGTTTTCATTTCATCAAGGTCGTTTCAGGAAGTTTTGGTCTATCTTTGTTAAAATGAAGACAACAAGACAAAAGGGGCATAATAAATGGATAAGAAAATACAGCAATTTAAAGATCAATTAGATATGAGTCAAAAAATCGTCTTTTTTGGTGGAGCAGGGGTTTCAACTGGTTCAGGTATACCTGATTTTCGCTCAGCAGATGGTTTGTTTATGCAAGAAACGGGTACGCATGTTACACCAGAAGAAATGATTTCACATACGTTTTATAAACGATACCCTAAAGCTTTTTTCAATTATTACTTTGAGAACTTGGTATTTGATGAGGCACAGCCAAATATGGGGCATATCTTCTTAAAAGAATTAGAAGACAGAGGAAAAGACATTACGATTGTGACGCAAAATATTGATGGCTTGCATCAGAAGGCGGGGAGCACAAAAACTTTTGAATTACACGGGACAACGATCCGGAACTACTGTACAAAGTGTCATACGTACTATGAAAATGCAGAATTAACGCTAGATGAAGATGGGATTCCACGCTGTGAAGAAGATGGTGCAATTGTTCGTCCAGACATTGTATTGTACGAAGAAGGCTTAGATCAAGATGTGGTACAAAATGCGGTTCAGGCCATTACAGAAGCTGATATGCTGATTATTGCAGGTACATCTTTAGTGGTCTATCCAGCCGCTGGTTTAATTGACTACTTTAACGGTGATTCATTAGTAGTTGTTAATAAAACACCAATTCAGGTACCAACAAATGCGCTAGTTTTTGAAGATACCATTGCTAAAGTTTTTGGGCAGTTACAATAAAAAGGTAACAATAAAAAATGACATATATAGCAAACCTGTATAGACAATTATGAAAAAACATTTTTAATCATAAATAAAAGGTGTATAATAGGATTGAAGATGTGAAAAGGTTTACAGTTTTAAAATAAAAGTAGGGGAGGCTAGTAGAAATCTTCAATATTTTATATTTGCATTTATTTTAATATAATAAATACAGGAGGCAATTATTATGAAATCATATTTACAACGTATTGGTCGCTCGTTAATGCTACCAGTTGCAGTATTACCCGCAGCAGCAATTTTACTAGGTATCGGTTATTATATTGACCCATCTGGTTGGGGTGGAGAAAGTCCAATTGCGGCTTTCCTAATTACAGCTGGAGATTCACTAATTGCTAATATGCCAATCTTATTTGCGATTGGTGTAGCATTAGGTATGTCGAAAGATAACAACGGATCATCTGCGTTAAGTGGATTAGTTGGTTATCTTATTATTACGGGCTTATTAAGTCCAGATTCAGTAGCTATACTTCAGGGAATTGACGTTGAAGCAGTTAACGCGGCATTTGGAAATATCGAAAACCAATTTATTGGTATTGTAGTGGGTGCAATTGCAGCTGCTATTTACAACAAGTTTGGTGAGACGCGACTGCCACAAGCCTTAGCATTCTTTAGTGGAAGACGACTTCCGCCAATTATCATGTCGGTAGTAGCTTTAGCACTATCAGGAATTCTATTCTTTATCTGGCCACCAGTTTATACAGGGCTAGTTACATTTGGTACTTGGATTAGTGGAATGGGAGCAATTGGTGCAGGGTTATATGGATTCTTTAACCGTTTACTGATTCCAGTTGGTTTACACCATGCGTTAAACTCAGTATTCTGGTTTGACGTTGCAGGAATTGATGATATCGCAAACTTCTGGGCGGGTACAGGTACATTAGGTGTAACAGGTATGTATCAAGCAGGGTACTTCCCAATTATGATGTTTGGTTTACCAGCAGCAGGATTTGCAATTTACCAATTAGCTGATGAAGACAAGAAAGCTCAAACGTTATCATTAATGATGGCAGCAGGTTTCGCTACTTTCTTAACGGGAGTAACTGAGCCACTTGAGTTTGCATTCATGTTTATCGCACCACAACTATACTTAATTCACGCGGTATTAACAGGTCTTTCATTATTTGTTTCATCATTCTTTGGATGGACTGCAGGATTTGGGTTTAGTGCGGGATTAATTGACTATATTCTATCCTTCAACTTACCATTAGCAAATCAACCAATTATGTTAATGCTACAAGGTCTAGTATTCGCGGTTCTATATTATGTTATTTTCCGTTGGGCGATTGTACAGTTTGACTTATCAACGCCTGGACGTGGAGTTGACGTAGGACCTGGAGAAGACATGGACAATGCTGCACCAGCAACTACTGTTGGAACAGCATCTTCAGACGACAAGTTTGAAAAGCAAGCACGTATCATTTTAGATGGTCTAGGTGGTACAGAAAACTTAGAAACACTAAATCACTGCGCAACTCGTCTACGTATGGATGTTAAAGATCCAAGCAAAGTAAATGAAGCACGTATTAAAGAAGCGAACATTCCTGGTATGAATAAGAGCGGAAACCATGTACAAGTTGTTATTGGTACAGAAGTTCAATTCGTAGCGGATGAAATGGAAAAATTAAGATAATAAAAAATAATAAATGAAGCCTTGCGTTTTTAAATAAAACCGGGTATCATGATATCAATATGGATTGTGACTGGTAAAGCAGGCAAAACCTAAATAGCATACGCAATATTTGTACCCAAAATTTGTTTTGGAGTGTACTTGTTGTGTAGCTATTTAGGTTTTTTATTTGGAAAGGAGGATAAACCGGATGGAAATCAAGCAAGTCTTTAATAATAATGTTATTTTGACAACTAATGAGGAAAATAATGAACTGGTTGTTATGGGAAAAGGAATAGGTTTTCAAAAGAAAAAAGGAGAGGTTATTGATCAAGAGTTAATTGATAAAACCTTTGTTTTAACTGAGAATGTAGCAAAATCTATTTTTCCAGATATTTATAAGCAATTATCCGAAGATGAAATTGACGTCGTTATAGAAATTATTCATATGGCAGAAAAAGAACTGAACCTTGACTTTCAATCGAACGTATATATTGCATTAGCGGATCATATTCACTATGCATTGGAGCGGACGGAGCAAGTATTACCCTTAACGAATCCTTTGAATTATGAAGTCCGAAAATATTATCCAAAAGAATATTTAATTGGGCAACAAGCACTGGAAATTATACATGATCGACTAGGTGTAGAACTATTTAAAGATGAAGCATCATCGATTGCTTTGCATTTTGTAACAGGACAAAAAGAAGGTTATTTAATCAATCAAACAATTAAAGTTACTGAAATAGTACATAATATTTTAAACATTGTACGTTTGTATTATAAAAGAAAGTTTGACGAAGAATCAATTTCTTATGCGAGGTTTTTAACCCACATCCAGTATTTTGCACATCGAGTGATATTTGGTGAACAAAAAGGAACAGTCGACTCTTTTCTATATGAGCAAATCCAAAAATCTTATCCACATACATTTCAATGCGTGAGTCAGATTAAACAGTTTATTGAATCGACTTATGATTTTGAAATGGGCGAAGATGAGCAGGTATACCTGACCATCCATATTGAACGTATTATATCAGACAATTAAGAATATAATTAAAATGAATGGAGTGTAAAAAATGGCAGATAAAAAGCACGAAAGTTTGGCACGAGATATTATTGAGAATGTTGGTGGGGAAGAAAACGTAGATGGTTTACGTCACTGTATTACACGTTTGCGTTTCAATTTAAAAGATGAAAGCAAAGCGAATACAGACTACTTAAAGAAACGTGACGGAGTTGTAACGGTTGTTCAAAGTAGTGGGCAGTACCAAGTGGTTATCGGAAACGAAGTAGCAGAGGTCTACGAAGCAATTACAGAAGTTTTTGGCATTGGTAATGGAAGCGGTTCAGGTAGCGCGCCAGATAGTAATCATAAAGACGATCGAAATGTTATCGAGAAATTTATTGATTTAATTTCAGGGGTTTTCCAACCATTCCTAATGGCACTTGCTGCTACAGGTATGATTAAAGGAGTTGTTGCTCTTTTAGCAACACTTGGAGTTGATACAAGCAGTGGATTCTACCAAATTTTACATTTTGCGGGAGATGGATTCTTCCAATTTCTACCAGTTATGGTGGCCATTACAGCAGCCAGCAAATTTAAAATGAATCAGTTTACTGCATTAGCTATTGCAGTAGCATTCTTACATCCTGCTTTAGGAACTTTAGCAGAGGGAGATGTCCTTTACACATTGTTTGAAGGAACGGCATTTGCATCACCCATTACAACAACTTTCTTAGGACTACCTGTTATTCTTCCAGCCGCTGGAAACTATTTCTCAGCAATTATTCCAATTATTATTGCTGTTTGGTTTGGATCAGTCATTGAGCGTTGGGCTAGAAAAGCAATTCCAAGTGTCGTTCGTTCATTCTTAACACCTTTCTTTACAGTAGCTATTACAGTTCCGATTGCTTTGCTTTTAATCGGGCCAGTCGCTTCATGGGCAGCTGACTTAATTGGTGTAATCTTTACAGGACTGCTAAACTTTAATCCTTTATTATTTGGTGCTATATTAGCAGCTTCTTGGCAGATTTTAGTTATCTTTGGTTTACACTGGGGAATTATCCCAATCACTTACTTATTATTAGCAGAACAAGGCATCAACCCATTAGGGCCATCGATGATGGTATCTACTTTTGGAGTGCTGGGTGT
>CAMYQS010000108.1 GCA_947296835.1 uncultured Atopostipes sp. | reverse complement strand
TTCGCATCCATTTGACTCATATTCGTGTGCGCATGTAACTCTACTCTTTTTTCACCTTCTGGAGCTGTATCTTGTCTCGATTCGTGGAAAGTTTCTTGTAAACTCTGTGCCATCATTGTTAACTCATTACTAAAGGTATCCATTTGAATCGAACCTTGTGCTTTAAGCCAAGTTCCCGGTTTAATTGTCGAGAAGATTGCTTCATCTGTTTCATTATTTGAAAATTTCTTAACAATTAATGACGACGAATAGTCCGTCATTTTAATAATCATTAATTCACGCTCTGAACGTAGTTTACGGACCTCAACATCAAAAACATAACCTTCAATCACGACACTACGCTCTTCTTCTAGAATATCGCGCATCTGCATGACTGGAGTATTACTATTGATATTACGACCCAATTTAATGGGTCCTTCCGGTGCGACACCGTTCCCGCCATTTCCGTTACGTTCGTTTTGTTGATGTCTTTTCGTTAACTCTTCTGTTAATTTTGCTGTTTCAGATTCATTTTTCTCAATAACGGCTTGCGCAACTTTTTCAGCTGCGTTTTGATCAACAACTGGAATAATTCTTAAGTCTCTCGGGAAACCTAACTTTTTGTATTGTTCAATAATTGGTGGAAAGAATTCGTCTGAGAATTTTGATAGTGTAATTTCATGTTCGATGTAGAAATTTAATAGACCATCTTTATAAACAGGCGACTGTGTACTAAATAGTTGGTTACAGATTGGAGAGTCTACTCCACTCTTCTGGCACACATGTAACCAATAATCCCTAGCCAAATCATTCGTGACCGCATTTTCTTTTGCTTCAATGTAAACATCTACCTCAACATGTTTCGAAAAAGCGAGTTGTAGAGACATCTCAAACTTTTTAAACAGTTGAAATGGAAGCAAGCGATCAAATGTAAAATAGAAATCCCAACGTTTATCTTTTTTATGCACTTTTACAGATGCTATTTCAGCATTTTCAAAGTAACGCTGTTCGACTTCGTTTGGCTCTAATTGAATTTGTTTTAGTAATGTCTGGAACATTTTTTTTGGTTCGCTGTCCATTATTACCCATCCTTATATCTGTTATTTTTAATTTATATCATTTCAGTGTGAAAGAAAAGGAGCCAGCTTATCTGTCTCCTTTTTTTATAATCTATTCTTTTAGTTTGATTCTTCTTGTGAAGACATCAAGATTGAAATCGTATTAATTAAATCATCTTTTTTCGTTTCTACCATTTCACCAGTCTTACGGATATTCAGCTCGACAATACCGTCTTCAGCTTTCTTCCCGACTGTTACACGAATCGGAATACCCATTAATTCAGCATCTGTAAATTTAACACCTGGTCTTTCTTTACGGTCATCAATTAATACTTCATAACCTTCAGCTTTAAATAAGTCTGTAATTTCATCAGCTAAAGCTTGTTGGTGTTCGTCATTATAGTTAATTGGTGTGATGTGTACATCAAATGGCGCAACGGCCGCTGGCCAGACTAGACCTTTTTCGTCCGCGTTTTGTTCAGCGATTGCTGAAAGTAAACGACTAATCCCAATACCATAACTACCCATGATAACAGGTGTTGGGCGACCATCTTTACCAAGAACTGTTGCACCCATCGCCTCACTGAATCGAGTTCCTAACTTGAAGATGTGTCCAATTTCAATACCTGTTGTGAATTGTAGTGTTCCTTGGCCATCTGGTGAAACATCACCTTCTTGAACCATGCGAATATCTGTATATTGTGATGGTTCAAAGTCGCGACCTGCGTTCACGTTAATGAAATGTTTTTCAACTTCGTTCGCACCTGTCACACTGTTTACCATGTTTTTAACATATAAGTCCGCTACGATTGTAACGTCTTCCGGTAAATCAATTGGACCAACGTATCCTGCTGGAATATTTCCAAACAAGTCTTCAATGTGAGCATCTGATGCAGTTTCAATGATCTCTGCTCCAACTGCCATTCTTACTTTAATTTCATTTACGTCATGATCTCCACGAACGATTGCAAGTATTGGTTTCTTACCATCTGCTACTAATAAAACGCTCTTTAGAATGTTCGAAGGTTTAACTTCTAAGAAAGTTGATAAGTCTTCAATTGTTGTCGTTTCCGGAGTATCAACGATTTCTTTTTGGAGTTGTACTTCTGTATTTGTACGTTCATTGAATTTACTTGTAGCCATTTCAATGTTCGCTGCGTAACCACTTTCGTCTGAGTAAGCAATCGTATCTTCCCCAACGTTTGAAATTGCGATAAATTCAATCGACTCACGTCCACCCATTGCTCCAGCGTCCGCAATAATTGAACGGAAGTCTAAACCAATACGAGTAAAGATATTATTGTAAGCTTGCCAGATTTCACTATACATTTCATCTAAACTTACTTCTGTATCATGGAATGTATATGAATCTTTCATGATAAACTCGCGACCTCGTAATAAACCAAAGCGAGGACGTTTTTCATCACGATATTTTGGTTGAATTTGATACAAATGCAATGGTAGTTTTTTATATGATTTAATATCATCACGTATCAGTTTAGTAAACGTCTCTTCGTGTGTTGGGCCTAATAAGAAATCTCGATCATGACGATCTTGTAGTTTCATCATTTCAGGGCCATATGTATCGTAACGTCCCGACTCTTTCCATATATCAGCTGGTACAAGTGCCGGTAGTAACATCTCTGTTCCACCAATTGCGTTTAACTCTTCCCGGATAATATTTTCAATCTTTTGAATTACACGATAAGCCAGTGGTAAGTAAGAATAAACCCCCGATGAAACTTGACGAATATAACCTGCTCGTAACATCATTTGGTGGCTTAATACTTCTGCATCACTTGGTGTTTCGCGTAATGTTGGTACAAATATTTGGGACTGTTTCATTTCGTATCAAACTCCTTATCTCATTATAGAATTATTAATTAAAAAAATGTCTTTGAATATCGTTCCATGTTACAAATAACATCAATAGAACTAATAATACAACACCGACTAATGTTATAATCGATTGTTTTTCTTCACTAATTGGTTTACCTCGCACACCTTCAATAAAGTTTAATACGAGTTTCCCACCATCTAATCCTGGGATTGGCAGTAAGTTCATTAGTCCTAAGTTTACACTTAAGAATCCAATAAAGTTCACAATACCTAATACACCAGCTAATCTTGTAACTTCACTCGTCATACTAAATATTGCAATCGGGCCACCTAAATTATCTAAGCTCAATCTTCCAGTTACTAACATAATGATATTTAAAAAGATCGTTTTAACATAGGACCAAGTTTCTGTAAAACCAAATATAATTTTATCTATAAACGATTCATTCATAAATACTTGAACACCAATTAGACCGTATGCTGTACCATCTTCTGCTTCATGCATTTCCGGTGTGACTTCTTCTGTAACAATTTCACCATTATTCTTTTCAACTTCAAAAATTAGTGGGTTTTCTGGATTTTCTTGAACCGTTAAGACCATTTCACTCCAAGTTTCTACCGCTTTATTATCAATTGATAATACGCGATCCCCTGCTTCTAATCCCGCAACTGCGGCAGGTGAGTCAGGCTGAATGTCACCTAACACTGCTTCTGATGCTGGTACGCCACCTTGCATAAAGGCGAATACCATAAAAGAAATGATGGCTAAAATGAAGTTATTTAACGGGCCACCAAAGTTCGTCAGAATGCGATTTAGTAAAGACGCATTTTGAACTTGTCGGTGCGCGGGGGCTATTTGGTGAATCGTGCCATCTTCTTGAATAATGACTGCATCTTCATTCACTTCAAATATAGCAACCTCTTCCATGTTTCCAGCGATACTCCCTTTTAAGTAGAGCTCCGTTTCAAAGTCATAATCTAAAACGTCTACAGGTACACCATCAACGTGCACTGCTTCATCGCTTAAATCAATTTTTGTCACACGATTTTGGTCAGCAACGGTTAATAAAGCAGACATACCAAGCCTGATATCTTCCTCATCTTCATAGCCAGCCATTAACACATAACCACCTAAAGGTAATACACGAATTGTATAAGACGTCTCATTTTTATGTGTTTGAAAAAGTTTCGGACCCATCCCAATCGAAAACTCTCGGACCAATATCCCCGCTTTTTTTGCAAAATAAAAATGACCAAATTCATGCACAATAACAATAATTCCAAAAACTAAAATAAATGCAAGTAATGTTTGCACTTTCTACAACTCCTGTCTACCAATAAAATTGAATTAGAATACACCTAAAATAAGAGCCATACTTAATGTAAATAAAATACTATCGAATCGATCTAAGATTCCACCGTGTCCTGGTAAAATTGTACCGGAGTCTTTTACTTGAAAATGACGTTTCAGTGCTGATTCAAGTAAGTCTCCAAATTGACCTGTAATCGATAAGATAACAGCGATAAATAACATCATAATATACGAGTAAGGTAACGAGATGAAATTTAAGTAAATCGATCCAATCAATAGTGCGAAAACAATACCACCTAGTGAGCCCTCAACTGATTTATTTGGCGATAAAAGTGGCGCTAATTTACGTTTACCAATTTTAGAACCGATAAAGTAAGCACCAATATCTGTACTAATAATAACAAGTAAAATGAATACAAAAATAGCTAGATCAGCTTCTCGAATCACTACAGCCGCTTGCGCTCCTACCCCAACGTAAAACATTGTTAACGCTGAAACCGCTGCATTTGTGAAATTAAATCCTTTAATCATTACAGTCGATACCAATAATAATAATACGGCAAATATTGGCATAATCCCTTCATTTAATTGATCTGGAACAAAGGGTGCAATTTGCTGGTAATACACAATAGATAATGTTCCTAAGTAAGTCACGATTGATGGAAAAGATTTGGTATCAATTTTAGCCATATCTAGTAACTCGTTTGCACCAATAAAGGCAATAGCACCAATTAATAAATTAAAAGTCCATCCACCAAACAAAACTGCTGGTATAATTAAAATCGCTAATACTATAGACGTTTTAACACGTAGTCGCAATTAAATCCCTCTTTCTACTTATTAAAGTCCGCCAAATCGACGATTGCGATGCTGATATTCTAAAATTGCTTTTTCAAATAATTCAGCATTAAAATCTGGCCAATATTCTGGCGAAAAGTAAAATTCACTATAAGCATTTTGCCATAGTAGGAAATTACTTAATCGTTGCTCCCCACTCGTGCGGACCAGATAATCTACATCTTGTAAATCACCTAAAGGAGCTGTTAACATATGATTTGAAATTGTCTCTTCATCAATCTTGTCTGGTTTAATATTTCCTTCAAGCACTTCTTTAGAAATTTGACGAACCGCTTCAACAATTTCAGCACGTCCTCCATAGTTAAAGGCAAAGTTTAATATCATACCTGTTGAGTCTTTTGTATCTTCTACCGCTTTATAAATCGCTTTTTTCGTGAGATCTGGAACTTTTTGTTCAAAACCTGTAACCGTTACTTTAATATCTGTCTCTAATACACAACTCCGAGCCCACGAGACAAGAGG
>CAMYQS010000107.1 GCA_947296835.1 uncultured Atopostipes sp. | reverse complement strand
GGTACCGTTCATGTGCGCGAAGTAAAATATGATCGAGATGGTATCAGTGAAGTTTCAGAAAAAACACAAAAAATAAGTGGATAAATGAGAATAGCGTCGTTCAGTTGAATACAGTTCAGTTTGAAGTTACTTGCCAGAAAAAAATATATCAATATCTAATGTGAGGGTAAAATAATATGATTACATTAAAGGAATATTTCAGTTTTGAGAACACATATAAATTAAATACGGAAGAAGTATATAATTTGATAGATACTAAGACCATTCTTGAAGCAGAAATCATGATAAATGAAGAAGGGTTATCTAATGATAATATTTATTTCAAATTATTATCACAAGTACAATATTTTGAAAAAAAGTTTGAGGAAAACAAAGAAGTTATATCGTATCTGTATTTTATTATAGGATACTATGTTGGCTTATTTTTACATCCTATGACAGGTGATGAAGTAGCTATAAATTATTTAAACAAAGCCATTTCTATAGAGGAAAACGAAAAAAACATAGAGAAATATAAAGAAACGATAGACATGATTAATGATGTATTATAAAAAAATAGTAATATATAGAAAGGTTCTATATTAGAGGTGGCTGCTGGAAAACTAATGATTTTAAATATAACCTCCTGACATACTGGTAACAATTTAAGTGTTCAGGAGGTTTAAGTTTTGAGAGCAAAATAAGATACCATATTTATTCAGTTGCAGAATAATACTTAAAGGTACACTTAGCAAAATCCAAATACTGAAATAAATGGCATGTATAAAACATTCAGATTTTGAATTACTTGTTGTAATCTCATAAGATCCTCCTCTTATTTATTTTGTATATACTTTAGAGTAAGGGGAGTTAAGAAATAGAATAACCATAATTAATGAAGTTTTAGATGTTTACCCAGAATATAGCAAGAATCTTATCTTATCCCACACCATATTTTTGGTATGATTAGAGGAACTTATGAAAAAAGAACGGAGCAGGAAAAATGCGCATACTACACACGGCAGACTGGCATTTAGGGAAAATTGTGAATGAATTTTCGATGCTGGACTTGCAAGAAGAATACTTAGATACCCTGATTGAATTAGTAAAAGAACATGAAGTGGATGCGTTAATTATGGCGGGCGATTTATATGACCGTGCCATTCCACCTAAAGAAGCAGTGAGTTTAGCGAACCGCGTGTTTACCGAGTTGACGCAAAAAGTCGGGATCCCAATTTTTGTCATAGCGGGAAACCATGACAGTAATGAGCGCGTTGAATATGGCTCGGAGTTGCTGGCAGGTAGTCGCTTATTTATAGAAGGAACAACAAAAGAACACATTCGAAAAGTAACGCTAGATGGCGTGAACTTTTATCTTTTGCCATATGATGACTTCCGAAATATCAGACAAGTTCTTGGTCAAGAAGACATTCGCCACCCAGAAGATGCATTGCGTGCTCAACTAGCGACGATTGAAGAGGATTGGAACGATGATGAAATTAATATCTTACTCTATCACGGTTTTGTGATTCATACATCTGCGGATGAGATCCCGGAAGAGTCTGATTCAGAACGCCCACTGTCGATTGGGACCGTTGAGTATGTGCCGGCAGAAATGGTGGAGCATTTTGATTATGTCGCATTAGGTCATCTACATAAAGCACAAAAGGTGAAGAGTGACCATATCCGCTATAGTGGCTCTCCAGTTAAATATTCAAAGTCAGAAGCGAACCATCGTAAACAGAATATTTTAGTTGACGTATCTAAAGATGGTGTTGAAATAACGGCCCTTGAAATAAAACCTCCAAAAGATCTGCGTATTATACGTGGTTTATTTAAGGATATTTTAGAAGGGTCATCAACAGACTATATTTTCTTTGAATTAGAAGATACAACTTATGTTCTCGATGCGATGAATAAATTAAGAAAGCTATACCCGAATGCGATGGGCTTGGAGTACATCAATCACAAAATTCATCACACACTAGAGACGCACCATTCCAAAGAACATGTGCAAACCAAGCGTTTAGAAGATATATTCGGTGACTTTTATGACCAACATATTGGGATGCCTTTAAACAAGCAACAAGAAGAGGCAGTGATTGAAACAGTTGAAAAAGTAACATCTTGGGAGGAAAATCAATGAGACCAGTCCGTTTAAAAATGAATGCTTTTGGCCCATATCGAGGGAATGTCGATTTAGACTTCACTGATTTTGGGACGAATGCTATTTACTTAATTTCAGGTCCAACGGGATCTGGAAAAACAACGATTTTTGACGCAATTTCTTATGCTCTCTACAACAAAGCGAGTGGGAATGAGCGTGAGATCGATATGTTTAAATCGCAATTCGCGACGGATGAAGATTTCTGTTTTGTTGATTTCACCTTTGAAATGGGACAAGTGACATACCGTATTAAACGTAGTCCGAAACAACGAGCGCCAGGTGCGCGTAATACACCGATTAACCACGCATCGGATGTAGAGTTATTTAAAGAAGATGAGACGATTGCGCAAGGCTCAAACAACGTTGATAAGATGATTGATGAGTTGTTGGGCTTAACTCACGAACAGTTCCGACAAATAGTATTACTCCCACAAGGCGAGTTCCGTAAATTGTTAATGTCATCTAGTCGAGAAAAGGAAGAGATTTTCCGTAATATTTTTGGGACAACACTTGTGCGTGATTTCCAAGAAGAGCTGAAAGAGCGCGCACGTTCTTATCAAGCTGCTTATAAAGAATATGGCGCAAGATTAGAACAAACGCTTAAGAATATTGAGATTGATGAAGATGAAAAACTCGCTCAAGCGATTGAACACACTGATTATCCAACCATTATTGAACGCTTAACTGAAAAAGTTGCGCACACGACTAAACAAATCACAGCCTTCAAAGAAGAGCTAGATGAAATTAGCAAAAAAGAGAAGAAACATGATACATGGCTGCAGTTACTGACGGACAAGACGCAGCTTGAAGAAAAGAAAGTTGAGTTAACCAAACAGGAAGAGGCAATCAAAGACTATGAGCAGGCGCTGAAACTAAACGAACAAGCGACACAAGTTAAAACAGAAGCGGTTCAACTAGAAGCTTTGAAAAAAGAAGGACAGAAACTAACTGAACTCTTAGCGAAAACAAAAGAACAGCTTTCAACAACAAAAGCTGAGCTGGTAAAACTAGCTGAACAAGCTGTTGCCTCAGACAAGTCCGTTAAAACTCTTGATACGATTCGAGAAGAAATCAAAGGATTAGAAGTTGAAGCAGCAAAGTTCACTGAACTAGATGAAATGGCAGCCGAGCTTGAAATATTGCTTAAAGATATGAATACGATGACCAAAGAACTTGAGCAGCTAACAGCGGATGCTAAAAAACAAACCGCTAAAAAGAAAGAACATGAAACGAATCTCGAACAAATTTCAAAATGGCGTAAGACATTAGAAGAACGACGTGAAGAAAATGAAGTACGTCAAAAAGAGTTTGTAGAAACGACTAAAGAAAAACAAATTCTAACGAAACTGATTGACCTGCAAGGAAAATTGTCAAAAGGTTTAGAAACCGATAAAAAGTTACAGACTGCAGCTGAAATTTCTGAGAAGCATTATAATGAAGCGCGTCAGGCTTACTTTGGGAACTTAGCGGGTATTTTAGTGGAAGAGCTAGCGGATGAAGAACCATGTCCGGTCTGTGGTTCAACACATCATCCAAATCCAGCGGTGATTGACACACAGGCGATGACAAAAGAAAAACTATCTGAACTTGAGGCCATTAAAAATACCGATCAAACAAAACGCACAAAACTGACGGCTGAAATGGATCAAACGGGTCGATTAATTGATGAACAAAAAGAGCTGTTAGGCACTTACACATTAGATTACAAAGAAGGACTCACTCAAACGACTCAAAAAGAACAAGACCTTCAAGGTGAAATCAAGACCATACAAGAACAGATTTCAGAGTTGCGCCAAGCGATTGAGCAAGAGAATGATTGGAAGACAGCATTGGAAAATGTACAAACCGCATTGACTGATAACCAGCTGCGTCAGCGCGAAGTCTTGACGAAGCTCGAGCAATCAAAAACACAATCGGAAAATCTGAATACGAAGCAGAAAGAATTATTAGAAACACTGAATTACGAATCGACGCAGGCTATTTTGGATTTAATTTCACAAAAGAAAGCAAACATACTTGAGATTGAAAAAGAAGCAGAGCACATTCGTAAAGCGATTAACACACAAGAAGTCGAACAATCCAGATTGGACGCAACAATTGAGCACACAATCGCTCAAATTGAAGCGAACCAAAAGAAAGTCGTAGCCCAAGAAGAACAATACGAAAAACTGAAACAAGCATACGACCTCGAAGAAGATTATGAAAAATGGTTATTAGCAAAAGCCACAGCCGACGACTATCGCAAACAAATCGAAACGTACAAAGAAGAACTGAACTACAACACGCGTCAACTCGCAACAAACGTGCAAGCATTAGAAGCTTACGATGAAACGAAAACACAAGAAGAACTCAAAGAAACGTTAGCGCAGCTAAAAACAGAACGTACTGAAATTGAGCTCAAACGAGATGACTTGAATGTGAAATCAGGTATTCTTGAAAATACGTATCGCGAGGTAAAAGAGAATTACGAACAAAGTGAGAAAATACTGGAGCCGTACAAAATTTACCAGGAACTTTCTGAAGTGGCGAATGGCTCGACGGATCGTACAAATAAAGTTTCTTTTGAACGTTACATCCTCAGTATTTATTTTGCTGAAGTATTACTCGCGGCAAACATACGCTTTGAGAAGATGACAAACAACCGCTATGAATTAGTTCGCCGAGAAGAACGCGCAAAACATGGTGCGGGTGGTGGATTAGATTTAAATATCTTTGACCGACATTCTGGAAATGAACGAAGCGTGAAATCACTATCAGGAGGCGAAACATTCCAGGCTTCACTTGCATTGGCACTTGGTTTAAGTGATGTCATCCAGAACCAACAAGGTGGTGTGCATGTGGATACGTTATTTATTGATGAAGGTTTTGGAACGCTCGATGCCGATTCGCTGGAAATGGCTGTTGAAACATTGATGGAATTACAAGCAAATGGCCGCATGATTGGCATCATCTCACATGTAAAAGATCTGAAGAATCGAATTCCAGCTCGCATCGCTGTTGAAAAACAATTAGAGGGTAGTCATGCAAAAATTGAAGTGCTGTAATATTTTCAGTACAATGGTTTGAATACGGAAAAATACAAAAGTTGGTTGAAATGAAGGGGACATACTATGAGACAAGTCATTAAGGAAACGACAAAATATATGTGGCGTAGTGAGAAGAACCGATTGTTTATGGTGATTACCACTGCTCTCGTCTTGCTGTACACATTGTTTGTTGTTCCTAGTTTATCCAGTGAAGATGAAATGAATATTCGAAATTTAGAACGCGATATGAACGGTAATGTCGTACAATTTGACCAATCCTTAAAAGATGGTTTGATTGTACCAAATGCCTTAACCGGAACAACAGCTTATAGCCAACTACGTCACAGTTATGTGAGTCAGCGTGAGGTCTTGACGGCTTTAAAGCATGC
>CAMYQS010000106.1 GCA_947296835.1 uncultured Atopostipes sp. | reverse complement strand
AATTTCAGCCGTTTCACCAATCACTACACCCGTTCCATGATCAATAAAGAAGTGATGCCCGATTGTTGCACCTGGATGAATATCAATACCTGTCATTGAATGAGCGTACTCCGTCATCATACGTGGTAAGATTGGTACATCCAGCTGGTACAATTTATTTGCAATTCTAAAAACTGTTAAAGCTTGAAATGACGGATAAGCTAACATGATTTCATCATAAGAATATACTGCTGGGTCGCCAGAATAAGCGGCTTGAATATCCGTATTCAGTGTTTCATGAATCTTAGGCAAACTTGCTTTTAATTCACGAATCACATATTGTCTTCGTTCTTTCTCTTCAATAAAGTACGGTAAAATCTCTTCAAATATTATTCTCGCATTCATCTCAAGTGATTCGATTGTGACGCCTTTTGAATCAGATGGTCCAAATATTTTTGGATACAACAATGAGCGTGTGCGGTTAATAAAGATTATAACTTTCTTATTAATCCCACAATAATTTTTAGTCGCTGAGATAGGTTGATCTGATTTCATAGTCTCACCCTACTCCTTTTTATTCAATAAATCCTTCAAACGTCAAGTAGCGATCACCATTATCTGGTAGAACTGCAACAATCGTTTTGTCAGCATTCTCTGGTCGTTTAGCCACTTCTAAAGCTGCCCATAATGCTGCACCAGCAGAGACTCCCACAAACAGACCACCGTCCGTTGCAACTTTACGTGATGTTTTAATTGCATCGTCATCGGTCGATAAAATAATCTCTGAATAAATATCTTGATCTAAAATAGCTGGAATAACTCCTGCTCCAATTCCTTGGATCCTATGTTTTCCAGTTTCACCTTTTGCTAATAATGGCGATCCAACTGGTTCAACGGCAATCATTTCAACACTATCTTTTTGTTCTTTGAGATATTTACCTGCACCTGTAATCGTTCCACCTGTTCCAATTCCTGAAACAACAATATCTACGTCACCATCTGTATCTTCCCAAATTTCAGGCCCCGTTGTTTGGTAATGGATCTCTGGATTCACAGTATTCTCAAATTGACTAGCTAAGAATGCACCTTCTATTGCTTCGGTGATTTCTTTTGCTTTTGCGATTGCTCCAGGAATACCATCGTCACCCGGTGTTAGCACTAGTTCAGCACCATATGCCTTAAGGAGTGCGCGACGTTCTTTAGACATCGTTTCCGGCATGGTTAAGATAACATTGTACCCACGAGCCGCACCAACAAGTGCTAATGCAATTCCTGTATTTCCAGAAGAAGCTTCTACAATTGTGCCGCCTTCTTTTAAGACGCCTTCTTTCTCAGCACGATCGATCATTGCTTTCCCAATACGGTCTTTAACTGAACCACCTGGGTTTAGTGATTCAAGTTTTAATAGGAGATTCCCGTTAAAATTCTCAGGTACTAAAGCTTCCGGCAATCTTACAAGAGGTGTTTTACCTATTATTTGATCAATTGAGTCATAAATTTTTGTCATTTAAATACTTCCCTTCTTTTTTGAAAATAAACTTATAGTATATATCTCACATTTATCCACATATTACAAATAAATTGGTTTCTTTAAGCTGCTTAATCATCGATATAAATCTTTTTACGGATCGTGTTACTGTATAGTTCAACAATTAACTGATTGTCAGTTTCTAACCATTCACAATACACGATTTCTTCTAGGTTATCATGACCTAGTTCGACTAGTTTTGTACGCAACCAGGATTCATCTTTATCTATATATACTAAGGTGTTCATTTGAATACTACCGAATTCAATGAGTAAAGCAGATGGAATAACGGCTTGATCTTTAGTAACGACTGTCAAACTGCCGTTTACCTCTAAGATGGCATAGTATACATCCGCAATCGAATATACTTCGTTTTGTCGAAGCATTGAGCGAAGTTGTTCAATATCAAAGTAATTAGCATCAAGTTCTTTTATATTTAACTGGCCTTTTTCAATTAAGATTGCTGGTTCCCCTTCAATAAACGAAGAAAATTTTTCAGTCCGTTGTAAAGATTTTTCAATTACAAAAACAAATATCCCCCACAGGATAATCGCGAACAGAACATGTAGTACATTTACTTTGTCATCATATACCGCTTCTTCCACTACTGCACCAAGTAATAGAATATAGATTAAATCAAACGGTGTTAATTCGGACATCGCTTTTTTCCCCATAATCCGAAGTAAAATAAAGATACCAATCGCACCAATAATTAACTTGCTAGCTATTCCTATGTACATTTCCATTCTTTTTCATCTCCTCACTTTTTATTCTCAATTTCATCATAAAGGTCTAACAAGTTTGTTGTCTAATGAACTGACTTCTAAATGTAAGACTGACCTAATCATAAACAATATTGTTCTATATAAAATAGATTTGTTAAAGATGAAACACTGTCAAATCAACGTTCCGAAAATATTTCGCCTATATTCCACCCTCCAATTATGTTGTTTTAATCCAGATTTTGCCTATTTCTCCTGGTTACTTATATAATTACTCTTGGCTTTTTACTGGCAGTTCGTAACTAATAAGAAAGGAGTAAATCTACTGTGATTGAATTTAAAAACGTTTCAAAAATTTTTGCTAGTAAAGCTGGCCCTTTACTAGCAATTGATAATATTTCATTATTCATTGAAAAAAATGAAATATTTGGAATTATTGGTGAAAGCGGTGCCGGAAAATCAACATTACTTCGTTTCATCAATGCGTTAGAAACACCCAGTGAAGGTATAGTTGAAGTCAACGGTACGAACGTTGCCACGTTAAATAATCGAGAGCTTCGACTTTTCAAAAAACAAATTGGGATGATCTTCCAACAATTTAATCTGCTTGGAAATAAGACAGTTGAAGAAAACATCTTACTTCCATTAGAGCTTCATCATTACGATGATGCTTTAGACATTGATCAAATACTAAAATTTGTGGGTTTGGAAGGTAAACGAAATAGTTATCCAAGTGAATTATCAGGTGGGCAAAAACAACGAGTTGGTATCGCACGGGGATTAATTACCCGTCCAAAAATATTGTTATGTGATGAACCAACTTCCGCTTTAGATGAAATTACCAAACGAGAAATTGTCGACTTACTCACCCGTGTGTCTGAAACATTTGAAATCACTATTCTAATTGTTACGCATGAGCTAGATGTTGTAAAAGACTTATGTAATCGTGTGGCCATTTTGGATGAAGGTAAGTTAGTTGATGTGTTAGAAGTTTCTAGAGAAATGAATGCCTTTCAATCAGACGTTTCATATCAGGAATTAGCTAGGGAGGTATTGCTAAATGAGTGACGCATTACAAACCTACTTTCAAAGAGTGATTGATTACGCTCCATCTATGATTGAAAGTATGGGAGAGACGGGAATCATGATGATTTTTTCTACGTTGGCTGCCATCTTGCTAGGATTACCACTAGGAACATTTATTTTTTTAACGAGTAAAAATCGACCACTAGAAAATAAATTCTGGAATCAACTTATGAATATAATCGTTAATATTGTGCGTTCTTTTCCTTTCCTACTTCTCGTTATCGTTATGCAACCATTAATTCGGGCAACATATGGACGAGCTACTGGAGATCCGATTGCAGCTTCGTTTCCAATGATGGTTATTTCCATTGCACTCTATGCCCGATTCGTTGAGCAATCCCTGCTTGACTTACCAAAAGAAATTACCGAAACGGCACAAGCTTTCGGAGCAACTACACCACAGTATGTCTTCAAATTTTTATTTGTTGAAGCGAGGAGTTCATTAATCATTGGATTTACAACCGCATTTGTCAGCTTTATCTCCTACTCTACAATAATGGGAGCAATTGGTGGTGGCGGTATTGGTGATTTCGCTATTCGTTATGGTTACCACCGTTATGAAACAGATATTATGTTCACAGCGATTATCATCATCATTATTTTTGTACAAGTTTTTCAATGGGCTGGTTTGAAATTAGCTCAAAAATTAGATAAAAAATAACAAAAGAAATTTCAGGAGGAAAAAAAGATATGTTTAGTAAAAAATTTAAAGGTTTATTGTTTTTAGGTACTGCAGCAATTTTAGCAGCATGTGGAAATGGCGCTGAAGAAGGTAATGACGTTGAGAATGGTACAGATGAAACTGAGCCAACTACTTTAGTTGTTGCTTCTACTATGCCTCCAATGACAGACATCGTTGAGATTGCAGCTGAAAACATAGCTGAACCTTACAAAATTGAAATTATGGAAGTTAGCGATAACGTTCAATATAACGAAGCGGTACAACACGAAGAAGCATACGCAAGCTTCTCACAACACGAACCGTTCATGGAGCAATACAACGATGCTAACGACGGTGACTTAGTAGCTATCCAAACGATCTATGATCCAATCGTTGGTTACTACTCACCTGTTTACAATTCAATCGATGAAATTGAAGACGGTGCTGAAATTGCTATTCCAAGTGATAAATCAAACGAAACACGTGCTCTATTAGTCTTAGCAGAACAAGGATTAATCGAATTAGATGAGAATGTTGCACCAATCGATGTAACGCTACAAGACGTTACGGATAACCCACATGACTTTAAATTTACATCAATCGATTTACTAAACTTAACTGCAGCATATGAAGATGGTGTTGAATTAGTCTTTAACTTACCAACATATATTGCTAGTGCTGGTTTAACACCAGATGACGCTCTATTTTTAGAAAGTGAAGATAATGACTTATTTGCATTAACAGTTGTGGTTCGTGAAGAAAATGAATATGCTGAAGCAACTCAAGCTTTAGTTGACGCATTTACATCTCAAGCAGTATATGATTTCTTAACTGAATTATCTGAAGTTAACCACTTATACCCATCATTTAAAAATCCATCAGCTGAATAATTAAACAATATTTAACCCCTAACTTTTAAAAAGGAAGGGGTTTTTTCATAGTATAAGGTATTATACCTAGTGTCCTGATTATTATTACCCTTCACTAAGTCTAGATATATTTCAAAATAATATTAAGGGTCTAGTTTAATACGTGAATGAGTCCACGTATTTGAAATAAGTGGACTGAGCATCATTAAAATGGAAAAAACGACCAGAATAGTGCTTTTTCTAGTCGTTTTTTCATGTTATTCTATTGCGCCAAACAAATCCTTTAAGGCTTCTGCCATTGTTGGATGGGTGTATACTTGATTTTTTAACACTTGATAAGGTAGTCTCCCAATCATTGCTGTCGCAATAATGTTAATCACTTCATGACTTTCTTCCCCGAGTAACACTGCACCAAGAATCAGGTTTGTATCTGCATCGACGATTACTTTGTAAAATCCTACCGTATTACCAAGGATTTTAGATTTTGGAATCGATTCGACGGGTATCTTCGCTACTTTCGCATTAAAGCCACTTTCAATTGCTGCTTCTTCTGACAAGCCGACAGTAGATAGTGGTGGATTTATAAAAAATGTACTTGGTATGAAAGCTCTCTTCGAAAGATCATATGAACCATCATCATATAACTGACTACGTACAATACGGTAATCATCTAAGGATAGATATGTTTGTTGTTGCCCACCATTGACATCTCCTAAAGCATAAATA
>CAMYQS010000105.1 GCA_947296835.1 uncultured Atopostipes sp. | reverse complement strand
CCATGTACCACTCATGAAACATCGCTATTTTTTGAAATAGCATTTCAAGAAGCCAAAAATAATGTCGAACCGTTAAGTGACAATTTAGTGATTGTGAATCAAATTGCGATTAGAAAACCCAATAAATATGAACAAGAACCAATCGATACGTGGGAAAAGCTTGAATATCCTAAAAGGACGGAAGAAAAGAAAAAATACCTTGCAGCAGGACATGATTTTAGAGAAGCTCAGGCTACAATGATGGATTACGTTTATAACTACTTCTCCGAAGACTTGTCATTGGAGAAGCTAGCGATTGAAGCACCTCCAGGTATTGGGAAATCGATCGGCTATCTATTTCCAGCCATTTTTAAAGCGACAGTAGATAACAAAGTTGTGATCAGTACATATACAACGCTGTTACAAGAACAGCTATTAAACGATACTGTGCCTAAAATTGAAGAAATCCTGAATATTAAGATACCGACAGCGTTAGTGAAAAGTCGCAGTCATTATCTATCACTAAGCATTTTTGAACGTTGGTTAAAAGAAATCAAACCAAGTGATTCAGAAGCTTATCTCTGTATGCGCGTATTAGTTTGGATAACAGAGACAATAACAGGTGACCTTTCTGAAATGAATGCAGGAAGTCATCTTGATCTGGATTTCTGGCAAGAAATACGAGTGTCAAATCACCACTATATAGATAACCACTGGCAAGAATATGATTTCTTTGAGCGAGTGAAAAAAAGTGTGGTGCATTCGAAAGTTGTTATCACGAATCATCATTTCCTTGCTTATGACTGGCAAAATGAGAAACGAATCATTCCATCATTAACACAATTAATTATGGATGAAGCACATCATTTCCCAGAGGTAGCCAGTAAAACGAGTACGATGAGTCTGCATGGAACAGAACTGACGACACAATTTGAAAAAATGGGGATTATTTTAGAAAATACTGGAATTTTCAGATTAATTGATCAACTTCAGAAAGATAAGATTGTTCGTCCCTATGATTTATTAAGTATTGAAAGAAATATGCAGCTAATCCTTGAATCATGGGAGACTTTCTTCAGTCGTCAAGTTGATTTTTATCAGAAACAAGCTTTCAGTCCGCGTAAAGATTCTAACTTTGTCGAGCACGAAATTAAACTTAGCTACTTTAGTTTAAAAGAGAAGAAAGTAATTAAGTCAATCGTGCATGGTATCGATGAATTTGTGCATACTGGTTTTAGAATCATTAAAAAAGCAACTGAAAATTTCGATAAATTAAATAATGAGATGCAGTTATTATTAATTGAATTTAGTAAACTCATTGGTTTCTTGAATGAATGGAAACAAACTTTCCAAAGTATTCTCATGCACAACGAACAGGCTCCACAAGCTTTAAGGTGGGTGTCTTACATTCCAGGACATGTTGAAGGAACATTTAAATTTCATATTCTTAAATGGGGAGAAGACAATTCATTTATTGATTTCTTAGCAACACAAACGAAAGTAATCTTCACAAGCAGTACCTTATCTGTAAATGACACGGAAGACTACTTTTCAGGGCAACTTAATAATTTACCGCTACAATTTCACCAACTTGAAAGTCCATATAACTATGGTGAACAAGTTCGAGTGATGCTTCCTGAAAAGAGAATTAACCCAAAAGAAGTTAAGAGTGACGAATATTCAGTGCGTCTAGCAGATGAAATTAAAAACATCTTAAAGAACACTCGAGTTAATTCGATTATCTTATTCCGATCACTTAGTGTTTTAAAAGAAGTTCATGAGTTAATTAAAGATGATCCAGAACTAGCTGAACATCGAATATTAGCTCAATCCATTACAGGAACACGGAATCGTATTTTGAAGAATTTCAAGAGACACACACCATCTGTTATTTTAGGAGCAGATAGCTTCTTTGAGGGAATTGACTTACCAAATGATGAGTTAGAGCTAGTTGTATTAACTCGTTTGCCGTTCCCAGCGCCAAATACGCCAATTATGCGCTTGAAGACAGACTACTTGAATAATCAAGGGATTAATCCGTTTCTAGGAGAATACTTGCCTCAGGCATTAATGAAGTTTAAACAAGCCTTTGGTCGACTCATTCGAAATAAAACAGATAAGGGTGTTTTAGTGGTGTTGGATGAACGATTTGTATCCGCAAGCTATGCGAAGATGTTTAAAACATCGCTGCCTACAGGAGTTCGTACTGAGATTTATAAGAATGACGATTTAGGGGATAGAATTCAAGAATTTATCGATGAAAAACCGGATGTTGATATTTAACTTGATCGTATATTTTGCTATACTATAGGAGTTGAATTTTAAAAAGAGAAGAGGTGAGTAGGATGAAAAAAGTTTTAACAAGTATTTTAGTCATCATGTTGGTACTTATTTTCAGTGTAACTTTGGTCCTCACTCGCTCTTTATCGCCCTACAATCAAGCGAAGGCTGAGACGACAGAACTCGCAAGTCGCAGAGCTGATTTAAGGGATGCAGAAGATTTTTACTGGTTTAATGGGAATGAAACATACTTTACCATTACTGGTTCAAATAGTGAGGGAACACCAATTGTTGTGATCGTACAACAAGATGGTGGAGAGATTAAAGTATTGAATGAGGAAGATACCATTTCAAAAGAACGAGCAATTCAATTAACCGTTCAGCGAGAAACGCCGAAAAAAATACTAGAAGCTCGCATCGGTCAGTATAATGATACGCCAGTTTGGGAAGTAAGCTTCGAATTAGAAAACGGAAGTATCGGTTATGCGACTTTTTCACTGACTTCAGGTGAATGGGTGCGAACAGTTAAAAATATATAAATCATAAAATGATGAGATAAGGGAGAATATTAGAATGGAACGAATTAGAATTATTGAATCAAAAAACTATGTTGATCAACAAGTTGAAATTGCAGGTTGGGTTGCTAACAAAAGATCAAGTGGAAAGATTGCTTTCTTAGAGTTACGTGATGGATCAGCATACTTCCAAGGTATCGTTTTAAAGAACAAAGTTGGAGAAGAACTTTTTGATTTAGCAACGCACTTAACACAAGAAACTTCAGTAATCATTACAGGAACGATTCAAGAAGATACGCGTTCAAACTTTGGTTACGAGATTCATATTGAAACGATTGACGTTGTTGGTGAATCAGTTGATTACCCGATCACACCAAAAGAGCACGGTACAGACTTCTTAATGGACAATCGTCACTTATGGTTACGCTCATCAAAACAACATGCAATTATGTTAGTTCGTAACGAAATGATTCGTGCAACATACGAGTTTTTCAATAAAGAAGGATTTGTGAACATTGATTCTCCTATCTTAACAGCAGTTGCTGGAGAAAACACAACGGATTTATTCCACATAGACTACTTTGAAGATGATGCATACTTAGCACAAACAGGTCAATTACATGCAGAAGCAGGTGCTTTAGCATTTGGAAAAGTCTTTACTTTTGGACCGACATTCCGTGCAGAAAAATCTAAAACTCGTCGTCACTTAACAGAATTCTGGATGGTAGAACCTGAAATGGCATTCGCTACACAAGACGAATCACTAGAAGTACAAGAGCAATATGTTGCTTACTTAGTTCAAAGTGTCTTAGATAACTGTGATTACGCATTAGACGTATTAGAACGCGATAAAGAATTGCTTAAAAAATATACTCAGTTACCATTCCCACGTATTTCATACGATGATGCAATTGAATTGCTACAAAAGAATGACTTTGATGTTGAGTGGGGTGTAGACTTTGGTTCGCCGGAAGAAACATTTATTGCTAACCAATACGAGCAACCTGTGTTTATCTTAAACTATCCTAAAGAAATCAAACCATTCTACATGCCATTACATCCAGATCGTGATGACGTTGTATTATGTGCAGACTTAATTGCACCAGAAGGATATGGAGAAGTTATCGGTGGGTCACAGCGTGAGTCAGACTTTGAAACACTAAAACAAAACATTATTGACTTTGGTCTAGACGCAGAAGACTATGACTGGTACCTAGACTTACGTCGATTTGGATCAGTTACAACTTCAGGATTTGGATTAGGTCTAGAGCGTGCGGTTACTTGGATTACTGGAACAAAACACATTCGTGAATCCATCCCATTCCCAAGACTATTAAACCGTTTAACACCTTAATTAAAAAAATAAGAGAGAGTGTCTAATATGGCAAATGACTTAATGAAACATTGGATCGAACAAGGGCAGACTGTACTTCCGACACTCTTGCTACAACATTATAGAGATTTAGGTATTTCAAATAATGAATTGGTTTTAATTTTACAAATAAAATCCTATATTGATAAAGGTGAAGCTTTTCCCAATACGGAAGAAATCGCTCGAAACATGCATCTACCGAAAGATAACGTGTTTAAAGCGGTTCACCAGTTAATTCAGAAGAAATTAATATCAATTGAAACAACAAAAGATGAGAATGGCATCACTCAAGATGCTTATTCTCTTTCTTTTCTATGGGACAAATTATTTGTGTTATTGAAGCAAGAGCAGGTTGAAGTAGCTGAACAGAAGGTTGAAACGAATACGAAGAGTTTGTATACGATGTTTGAAAAAGAATTCGGTCGACCATTATCACCAATGGAAATGGAAACACTTGTGATGTGGGTTGAACAAGATAAATACTCACCCGAATTAATTCAAATGGCTTTGCGTGAAGCGGTATTAAGCCAAGTGTATAACTTTAAATATATTGATCGTATTTTACTCAACTGGGAAAAGAAAAATATACGTACAAAAGCACAAGTTGAAAAAGAGTCACAACGATTTAGAGATCAAACGAGTAAAAATTTAAGCCAATCGGATACAGGGGAAACAGTAAAATCTGAACCCGTACCGATGATAAACTGGCTAAAAGATTTAAACAATGATCAGAATTAGAGGTTGATACTTTTTGACAAAAGCACAAAAATTACTGAATAAAATTGAAACGACTCGAGTAATAGAAGCAATGGGCAGAATTTATCCAGAAGCGAAAGCTGAATTAGACCATGATTCACCTTTTGAATTGTTAATTGCGGTTATATTAAGTGCGCAAACAACAGATATCGGTGTAAATAAGGTAACACCTAATTTGTTTAAAACTTATCCCACTCCAGAAGCAATGATGGATGCAGAATTATCTGATTTAGAAGATAAGCTAAAAACAATTGGTCTATTTAGAAATAAAGCAAAGTTTATAAAGAACACATCTAAAAAGCTAGTAGAAGACTTTGATGGGACTGTACCGTCAAATCGTAAAGATTTAGAAAGCTTACCAGGTGTTGGCCGAAAAACTGCGAACGTCGTATTAAGCGTGGCCTTTAATAAGCCAGCTATTGCAGTCGATACACATGTTGAACGAATAGCAAAGAAGTTCAACATTGTTGAAGAAAATGCTTCGGTTATCAAAGTAGAGAATGCATTAATGGAAAAATTGCCAAAAGAACTATGGTCCAGAGCGCATCACTGGTTAATTTTCTTCGGACGTTATCAATGTCCAGCTAGAAAACACGATCATGAAGCATGCATTCAAATTGTAAAAGAACATCTACAATAGGTTAAAAAGTGCTTCCTTACAGCAATCATATCTGGTTCAGAAAG
>CAMYQS010000104.1 GCA_947296835.1 uncultured Atopostipes sp. | reverse complement strand
TCAAAATGAGGTCATGTATAAATTTCTACTGCGGCACGATATCAAAATGAGGTCACGTATAAATTATATACTGGACTATAGTAGCAATCTGTATACCCATAAACTAAATCCCACTCCCTCAACCCAAATGCAGGCCATTTCGCTCCACGAAATGTTCCATCTAATCTCAATGATAGGAATTCGGTCCCCGAATTCCTCAAGACCATTTAATGTACTGCAGATTCTGCCTGTAATCGGAAACTAAGCGGCGTAGCGCATCCTTTACAATGAGCTTCGGTAGGATAGTCTTGTGACAGGCTGGCCAATCCAGCCTTCACAGACTTCACGTCCTGCCGAAGGTGCCTCATTGTCAAGGACGCTGAATAATAACTTGCTGTTTTTTTATCATATCGATATGCTCCGTCAATAAAAAAGCAACGACCGTAGTCGCTGCTCCTCCTCTATTAAAAAATATAAAATTTCTGGATTAAATAACCGATGAAAAACAAACTACTATCAACTAACATTTTCGTTAGTGTCTCGTCCCACATCAATTGGCGCACGAGTATCGTTACAAATAATGCAGAAGCTAGCATATCCATTACCGCCAACGTAATATATTTGAAAAATGGAAAATTGCGCTTGTCGTCTTCTTTAAAAACCAATTTCGCGTTGATATTGTAATTCACGATGACTGACACAATGCGTGCCAGCGCTGTCGCAATCCATATATAGTGTTGTGGCGTTACGTTTCTTAACAAGAAAACAAGTATCGCAAACAACGCTAAATCAACAACGGTCGATCCTAAAGATGACATTGAAAACTTTATAAACTCAATGAATCTATTCTTCATTTCTTCGGTTTACACCAGAAACTGAAATTTCATCACTTAAGAATTTCACACGTTCCATAATCCTTTTCGCTTTTAGAGGGTTGGCTTCTCCCTTGTTGTTAAACGTAATATGGTCTTCGAACTCTTTCATCGTCAAGTTCGAACTGAATAGCGTTGGCAATTCATTCTGCATTCTCGACTGTAAAATAACACCTAGAATATCATCGCGCATCCAATCGGTTGAGTATTCTGCACCGATATCATCCAACATTAAGATTGGTGTTGTTTTATACGCTTCAAGCTTTTCACCCGTTGTTTGGTTACCAACTGAGCTACGCATTTCAGTCGCGAATGTTGGGTAATGAACAATCGTTGATGGATAACCATACATCGACAGCTCATGGGCAATCGCACCTAATAAGTATGTTTTACCGACACCGAACGCCCCATACAGATATAATCCTTTATGGAATTTATCTGGGTTTTGAATATATTCTTCCACAAATATGAGTGAGCGCTCAAACGCTTGCTCACGTGGTTTCGTTACGTCAAATCCTTCAAAAGTTGCTTCTTTAATATCTTTCGGCATAAATACTGAGCGGATACGACTCTTCAGCTCATCATTCGCACGCTGAGCTATATGCTCTGGCGTTGCTTCATATGACACTTCAATTCGTTTATTATTTATTATTAATTTTGGTGTGTAACCGGGCATCAGCTGGCCTTCACCTTTGCGCGCCTTCTCTTTTTCCAACACAAACTCATAAAGACTCGCCGCACTTCGTTCCACCGCTTCCGTGGTTAATACGTCTTGATTGTCTGTGATGAATTTAAACACTTCTTCATCTTTCAACGTATCACTTACAATCTGATCGTACTGATTGCGGACTTCAACTGAATTCGTCATTTTATTTAAGTAATCTCCGATGCTGTCCATTAATTACCCCTCTTTTCTTCGCGTAATTTTCGTAGTCGTTCTAATCGCTCTTGATAACTACTCGCCGCTTCTTGCGACACGGATTCATCCGTTACAGATTTCACTTCATTATCATCTTTCGCCCAATCCGGCAACTTCGCTTCTGCTTTGGATTTCTGAGCACTTCGACTATAGTTATTTCTCTGGTACGACTGCTTGCGTGGTGCCGTGTTTCGCGGTTGCGTGTACATTTCTTTTATTTTTGAAATCGCAGCCCCTGCAGATTGTATACCACTTTGTGCCCAGTCATTGGCAATTTTCATCGTATAGTTTTTCTCTAATACCGGATTTTCACGTCCGATTAAAATATAGTTTAATAAAATATTAACGACTTCTTTTGTTAACGGCGATTGCTCCACTAACTCTTTCAACACCCACTGCTCGTTTGTGGTCACAAACCCACCCTTTTGTTCCTTGATGGATTTCAAGTATTCGGCCGGCGGTGTTTGTTTGGCGTGTCGAATGATCGTCATTTCAGAAGCGGAGAAATTTCCTTCCGGCTCTTCCACTGGTTGAGTCATTTCAGCTGGTGCTTTTAGTTTGGCTTTATTTTGGAAATTCCGCTGCACATTGCTCGTGAATCGTCCTGTATCCACTACACCTGATTCCACATCCGCACTCTCTAAAATCAGCGTCTGCATCGTCATCTCATCGATACCATAGACCGTGTGGAAGGTATAAATCAGTTCCTTCACTTCACTGTTCAAGCTATCTTTCTTGATGAAATGAGAATCCAGACCAGACTTGAAAAAGTTGTAGTCAAACGAATCAATATTCTCAATCGATTTGGCTAACTTTGGTCGCTTCGCTGTTTCAGCCGGAACAACATTCGAGCTGCTTAATAGATTCGTCGAATCAAAATCAACATGGTACACGTCTAAAAATGATCGTGTCGTTTCTTCATAAGCAGACTTATCTTGTGGCGTAACTAATAATTCACTCACTTGTTTTTCAAATAAGCGCTCACCAATTTTTTCAAGCAGTAACGTTCTTAGTAAACTATCTGCGAAAAACCCTTCTGCCGCTAATGGTGAAACCAGTTCATAATAATATTCACGCGGTTCGCCATTTGAGCGGAATATTTTCAGTAAGCCAATCCCCTCTAACTTCACTCGGGCATGATAAAATTCTGGAATTCCGATATCTAGTTTGGTTAGCATTTCAGAAATGGTTGTTCCTTCTGTCTGTGCTTGAAACTCAACACCTGAAAATAGCGCCAGATACATCGACGCGGCCGTCGTTCCGATTAGTGGTTGGTAAAGTCGAGTTAAGACGTGCACATCTTTTAAGGTTAGCGAATCCGTAGACTCCACTCGGATATAGTCTTTTGGATCAATCACTTTCCATGGGTAATTCTCACTCATTTATGCACACATCTCCTTTCGTTTTTAATCGTTATTGTCTTCTTTTTCATCGCGTTTATCGCCTAAGTTCTGCATTTCTTCCATGAACACGTTGATATCCTTGAATTCGCGGTAAACACTTGCGAATCGAATATAAGCGACATCATCCACATGCGCTAACTCGTTCATGACATATTCACCGATATCTCCGGATGAAATTTCACGATAACCTTCGCTACGGATTTGTTGTTCGATACGGTTCACAATTTCTTCTTGTTCCATCGCTGAGAATGGTCGTTTCTCAAATGCGCGATGAATTCCGCGTAAAATTTTTGTTCGATCAAATTCTTCTCGATCTCCGTTTTTCTTCACGACCAGTAACGGTGTCAGCTCAAGGCGCTCGTATGTTGTGAAACGATAATTGCATTCTTCACATTCACGGCGGCGGCGAATGGTCGTTGCATCGTCAGAGGGACGACTATCAACTACTCGACTACCACTATATGAACATCGCGGGCACTTCATATTTATCAGTCCTTTTTTAATGTTGTTCCAATTATAGCACAAGGTTTGTGCTTAAGAGAACCTGTCAGTCATAAATTTATGAATCGTTCTTTCTTTTGAAAAAGAAAGTAGGAACTCAACATCGTGAGTCCCACTCCCATTACGTTATTGATTTTATTCTTGGGCAGTTTATCTTTACCCACGATCTAATTTGGTCAACCGTCTCTTCAATCGTACCATTATTGTCGATTATGACATCCGCTTTCTCGGCTTTCATTTCAAGCGGCATTTGAGATTTAATTCGGTTCTCGGCGTCCTCTTCATTTAAATCGGTGTTTCGTTTTAATAATCGCTCTTTTTGCGTTGGTCCATCGACATAAACGACCATGACTAAGTCGACATACTTGTCGTAGCCACCTTCGAATAACAGAGGAACATCTAACACAATTAAGTCGGGATCATCCGCAAGCGCGATTTCTTTTCGACGATTAATTTCTTGTCGAATTTCACCTTGAACAATCTCGTTTAATAATCGACGTTGATCTGGATTCGCAAAGACCAAGTCTCCTAATTTCGTACGGTCAATTTCTCCGTTTTCTAAAATGTATTCGTCTCCGAAAGTCTCCGCTATTTCAAAAACAACGGGCTCTCCAGCACTCATCACGTCGTGTGCAACGACATCCGCATCAATCAGCGGAACATTTAATGATTTAAAATATTTACTGACGGTTGATTTCCCCGAGGCGATTCCACCAGTCAGGCCTAAAATTTTTGTCATTCCATTCACCCTTTTAGTGGTTGGCAGACCGGACAGTAGTGTGTACCTCTTCCTGCAACTTTTATTTTTTCAATCTCGTTTCCACAATTGGGACAAGCTTCGCCATCTTTGCCATATACTTTCAGATGATTCTGGTATGAGCCTTCATCTCCGAAAGCATTTTGGTATGTTCGAATCGTTGTGCCGCCGCTTTTAATGGCGTTCCCCATAATCTGAATCGTTGCTTCATGAATGCGAATTTCTTCTGCGTCCGTTAAACGATTCGCTGGAGTAACCGGATGAACTTTTGCTAGAAACAGCACTTCATCTGCATAAATATTCCCTAAACCAACAATCATTTGCTGGTCTAATAATACACCCTTGATCGCTTTTTTACGACGCGTCAGGAATTCCTGCATGTCTTCTAACTTAAAGGCATCCTTCGTCGGTTCAGGTCCTAATTTTTCAAGCGATTTATGCTCAAACTCAGATCCCTTTTCAACCAAACTCATGCGTCCAAATTTACGGACATCATGATAAACTAATTTTCGTCCACTCTTCAAATGGAAAATAATATGCATATGCTTACTGCGTCTTGGTAGGCGCCCATCTTTTTCAGGCACCATCAATTGATATTTTCCTTCCATACGCAAATGTGAAATCAGCACATCATCTGTGAAATAAAAAAGTAAAAACTTCCCGCGACGACGAACGTCTTCAATCGTCTGTCCCATCAGACGTTTTGAAAATACGTTTTGTTCTGGTGATTCGATAATGCGTGGCCATCTTACTTCCACCTTATCGATTGTTTCACCCACAACGATTTCATTCAGTCCTTTTCTAACATTTTCTACTTCTGGTAATTCTGGCAACAAACTCTCTCCATTTCTAAAGCTACTATAATTCGTACCAAGTATCGCCTGAACTGCTTTCAACAGTTAGTGGCACAGTTAATTCAATCGCGTTCTCCATTGTCTCTTCGACAATTTTCGCAAGCGTTGAAATTTCACTTTCAGGTGCTTCAAAAACTAACTCATCATGCACTTGAAGGAGCATTTTAGCTTCTAATTTTTCTTCTTTTAATCGTTCCGCAACTTTCACCATCGCGACTTTTAGAATATCCGCTGCACTACCTTGAATCGGTGTGTTCATTGCTGTACGTTCCGCAAAAGAACGCAAGTTAAAGTTACGCGAATTAATATCTGGTAAGTAT
>CAMYQS010000103.1 GCA_947296835.1 uncultured Atopostipes sp. | reverse complement strand
CCCTACGAGTACACCAACACGGTCTGCGTTCGCTTCGATATCGTAGCCACTTGAAGATAAAGCCTCAACACTCGCTGCGACACCAAATTGCGAATAACGGTCCATTCGTGAATATTCTTTTCGACCCATTGTATCTTTTGGATTAAAATCTTTAACTTCTGCTGCAACAGAGACATTTGTTTCAGATGAATCGAAACTTTCAATTTTACCAATCCCTGACTGACCAGCTTTCATGTTTTCCCAGAAAGTTGCCACATCGTTCCCGATTGGTGAAATGGTTCCAACTCCTGTAATGACTACTCTATGCATCTTATCCTCCTTAAAATTGCGGTTACTTTGGCCGCCTTACATGTTTAAGCCACCATTAACTTCGATGACTTGTCCCGTGACATATTTGTTTTGAATTAAAAACTCAACTGTTTGTGCGACTTCTTTTGTTGAACCAAATCGTTTCAATGGAATTTGGTCGTACATCGCTTTTTTCACCTTGTCGCTTAACACATCGGTCATTTCTGTTTCAATATAACCGGGTGCGATCGCATTCACCGTAATATGGCGACTGCCTAGTTCACGAGCTAATGCTTTCGTTAGACCAAGAACTCCAGCTTTACTCGCCGCATAGTTTACTTGACCTGCATTCCCCATTAAACCAACCACACTCGACATGTTGATAATCGTGCCAGCACGCTGTTTTAACATTGGCTTTGTGATGTGACGACACATATTAAAAGTTCCCTTTAAGTTTGTATCCATCACTGCGTCATAATCTTCTTCCTTCATGCGCATCACTAAACCATCTCGCGTAATTCCCGCGTTGTTGATTAAAATATCGATACGACCAAAGCGTTCGATGACCTCATCAATAATCGCTTTTGCGCCATCAAAGTCACTCACGTTTCCAGTCACTTGCGCAACGGGTTCTGCTGCACCATCAAATGCTGCGAGTACATCATCGCCTATAGTGCTACGGCTATTTAGAACAACTTGATAGCCTTTATCAGCTAAATCTTTCGCGATTTCTAAACCGATACCACGTGAACTTCCTGTTATTAAAGCTACTTCTGCCACTTTTTATCCTCCTATAAAGCTTGCAATCTGCTCGAGATCACTCACTTGGTCAATGACCAGCGTTTCAGGTGCATTCTTCTCACGTTTCAATAAATTTGCTAATGTTTTACCTGGTCCAATTTGAATCCATTTTCAACCAAATAATCAATCGTCTCTTGCCAACGAACGGGCTCAATTAAATGGCGCGTCAATAACTCGCGAACACCCTCTGTTGTATGGGGCTCAACGATTGTATTACTAATAACCGGAACCAAACCTTCGTGAAATGAAACCTCTGCAAGTGCCGTCTCAAACGGTTCACATACTGGTTTCATGAAAGGCGTATGGAATGGACCCTCTACTTTTAGCGACATCATTCGTTTGTACCCACGTTCTTTTGCGATGGCTTTGAATTCAGCTAATGCTTCAGTCGTACCCGCAATCGTCACTTGAGTGGATGAATTGATATTCGCTAAGTATAATTTTTCTTCTGAACTATTTACTTCAGCCAACACGGTTTTAATAGCATCCATTGGCATCTTCATCACAGCATCCATGGCAATGTCCGAAGATTCACGTAACGTCTCGCAATGAGCCGTCATCATTTGTCCTCGTTTTTGGATTAATTGTATGCCATCCGCAAATGACAATTGGCCACTTGCGATTAGGGAGGTGTACTCGCCTAAACTTAAGCCAGCCATAAATTGAATGGCTGGCAGCTGAGATTTAAGGCTGTTATAAATAGCTAAGCTTGTTACGGTAATCGCAACTTGCGCATATTGTGTTTCTTTTAAGGTGTCGATATCCTCATTGATCCATTGACGAATCGGATACCCTGTCTTTGCTTCTGCTTCTTCATACACTTTTTCAGCTTCTGAATAAGCGGCAGCAAAGTCTTGACCCATTTCAGAATAATGCGCCCCTTGGCCGTTAAATATAATTGCTAAAGACATAAATCTCCCTCTTTATTCGAAATAAGGTTTACTGTTTTGAAAAACAGCTTTCGCTTCTGTGACATAGTCTAAAATGATTTCTTCAACCGTCTGCTCTTTATTTACTAAGCCGGCGATTTGACCTGCCATCATTGAACCCGTTTTTGTGTCACCTTTAACGACTGCGCGATAAAGGGCACCCGATCCTAGTTCTTCCAAAGGTGTAAAGTCTGGTTTTTCATCACTCGTAATTGATTTTTGAACCGATAGATATTTTTTCGTCAGTTGGTTACGCAAAACACGTACAGGATGTCCTGTAATTTCACCCGTCACGACGGTCGATAAATCATTTGATTTTAATATCGACTGCTTAAAGTTCTCGTGCGCATTCGATTCTTTCGCTACAACAAAACGTGTACCAACCTGAATCCCTGCTGCACCTAACATAAATCCTGCCGCAAGTGAGCGTCCGTCACCAAAACCTCCGGCTGCGACAACTGGAATATCCACTGCATCTATTACTTGTGGTAATAGCGCCATTGTCGTTAAGCGTCCAATGTGTCCACCGGCTTCCATTCCTTCTGCAATAATTGCGTCTGCGCCAATTCGTGCCATGCGTTTCGCAACAGCTACGGAAGCAACAACTGGAATAACCTTAATCCCCGCGTTTTTAAAACGCTCCATATACTTACTTGGGTTACCGGCTCCAGTTGTAATAATTTTCACGCCAGACTCTTCAATTAAATAATCGACAACCGCATCGACATGGGGACTTAAGAACATCGCATTGACCGCGAACGGTTTGTCCGTTTTCTCTTTCATTGTGGCTACTTTTTCTCGGACAACATCCACTGGATCGTGCCCAGTACCCACTACTCCAAGACCCCCTGCATTGGAAACAGCACTTGCTAAATCAGGGTCTGCTACCCATGCCATTGCACCTTGAATAATTGGGTACTCAATATTTAATAATTCAGTAATCGACGTTTTCATGCCATACTTCCTTTTTTAATCGGTTTATTGTTCTTAGTTATTTTGTGCTTTTTCGATATGTGCAACTAATTGATCCACTGTTTGAACATTCTCGTCTGTTTCGATAACGATATCTAATTCGTCTTCAATTTCACTTAACACTTGGAAAATATCTAAACTATCTGCATCTAAGTCTTCCATAAAGTTTGTTGAACCTTGGATGTCTGCTTTGTCCACGTCTAATTGATCTGCAATAATATCGATAACTGTTTCTTTCATTTTAAAATTCCTCCATAGTATGTTTCTATTTTTTTGTTTGATTTTGTTTATAGTTTAAAACTCATTTGACCCCAGGCTAAGCCTGCGCCATAGCCTACCAGCACAACTTTTTGTTTACCCGTTAGTGGAATGTCACCGGACTTAACCAGCCCATCCAGCAAGATCGGGATACTTGCGGCTGATGTATTTGCGACTTGTGAAATGTTTGCCGGAATTTTATCCAGGCTGACATTCAACTTTTTCGCAAAGACTTCAAAAAATCGTTTGTTCGCTTGATGACTAATAAGATAGTCGAATGTGCCGACTTGTGTTTTGATGAAATTAGATAGTGACGGAATAACTTGACGTAAGACAAAGTTAAATACCGCACGCCCTTCCATCGTCATCTTCTCATCTGGATTCACACAAATTGAGTTATCTGGATCTGGAATGCTGACGAGTTGACTTTGGTAATCTTCTAAGCCTTCACCATCGTGCTGAATTAAAATAGCTCCCGCACCGTCACCAAACAGTATGGACGTACCACGATCTTCAAAATTCAAAATCGAGCTCATCTTCTCTGCTCCTATAACGAGCGTATAGCCTGACGTTTTGTCCCGGCTTAATTTCTCAGCCATTTCAACTGCCATCGTAAATCCTGAACATGCCCCGCTGATATCAAACGCCCACGCTTCTTTCGTCCCCAGCTCTCTTTGTACCTGGCTGGCAACGGATGGCGTTGGTAGTTTCGATGACATGCTTGCCACAATAATCAATTCAATTTCTTGAACGACTTCCGGACCAACTTGTTTTAACAAATCTTGCGCCGCTTCAACAGCTAGGTCACTGACCGTCTGTTCCGCTGTCGCAAAATGTCGCTGTTCAATTCCCGTGCGTTGTGTAATCCACTCATCACTCGAATCTATAGCCGTTTGTTCAATTAACGCTTGGTTCGTCACTACTTTATCTGGCAAGTAGGAACCCGTGGCAATAATCTTGCTCATTCGATTCTTCCTTCTCAATCTATTTTCCTAAGGGAACAATTCATTTTTTTGAAATGCATTCGAATCGTGTTTGCATCCATTTCTAGTTAGCTTTACCTAGAATGAACACATTTTACACTTTGTACATTCGATGTGATTGATTCTAGTCTATACAAAAAATAAAGTCAACACTTTTTGATATTTGTTCACTTTTAACGGGTGAATTAGATGCTTTTGGATTAAATTATGACTTTTGGTGTGACCGCTACAAAAGTCGAGGAGTATCGTGTTCGTCTGGCTTAGAATGATGGAAATTTACAGCCCAATATAGGTTATTTTAAAAAATAAGACTTTTTTATGAACTTTCGAATTCTGAGGTGGTTTTATTTTGGAAGCAGTTGACTTAACTAATAAATTCGCGACAACACGCGACAGAGATATCGAACCGTGACGCGTGTTACCTAAACATGCGACAGAGATACCGAATCGTGGCGCGTGTTGCGTTTAAACTTTCGATTTGAACAAGTACTCTTTGACGGAATTCGCGTACTTGCGGCTGTCTTTTTCATAAGAGTAGATTTGTTAAAAAGAGGTCTCTTCTTATATATATGCAGAAGCAAAAAAAGAGAAAAGCCAATGGATTCGATATCCATTGGCTTCTTTAAAGAGTTTATTAAATTGAATCCTAATTATACAAAGGCGCTTTCGCCTGTAATTTCGCGGCCGATTAGTAGGGAATTAATTTCATGCGTTCCTTCATAGGTATAGATGGATTCTGCATCTACGAAGAATCGGGCAACATCTGATTCAAGCGTAATCCCATTTCCACCACAAACCTCACGAGCCAGTGCAACGGTTTCACGCATGCGTTTTGCGTTGTGCACTTTCGCCATTGAAGAATACAGCATTTGATGCTGATCAGACTCTTGTAACTCAGCAACTCGAACGGAATAGCCGATTGCTGCCACAACGTTTGACTGCATTGTCGATAATTTATCCTGAACTAATTGGAATTGTGCTAATTTGTTTCCGAATTGCTCACGAGTCGTTGTCAATTTTAGCGCGGCATTAAAGGCACCTGCTGCTGTGCCCATCGCAATATGTGCAACGTCTGTACGTGTGTGAACGAAAATCTTCGCTACATCGCCATAACCATTAATGTTCGCCAGACGGTCCGTTTCAGGAACTTCTACGTCTGTCATCGTGATGTGACCATTGTTTACGATACGTAACGAAATCTTGTGTTGGATGTCCTCAATTTCCAAACCAGGCGTTCCACCCTTAACCATGAAACACTTAATTTTCTTGGTTTCCACGTCACGCGCAAAGATTGGAATGTAGTCTGCTGTTTTCGCGCCACCAATCCAACGTTTCTCTCCATTTAGTATCCACTTATCGCCATGGCGTTCAGCTGTTGTTGCT
>CAMYQS010000102.1 GCA_947296835.1 uncultured Atopostipes sp. | reverse complement strand
AGTTAATCGTGTAGTCAGAATGGTAACTGAAGGAAAAGTAACAAGTATTGAGGGACAAGATATTGACATTAAAGCTGACAGTATTTGTGTTCATGGTGATGGTGACAAAGCGCTAGATTTTGTCCGTGAAATTATACAAGGGTTAGACAATAAAGGAGTTAAAATTGATACGATTTAATTAAATACGGGAGGAATTTAAAATGAATAATGACAACATGGTTTTACAAACAGACGTTGAAAAGAAGGCACTCAGAAATAATTTGATTACCAGTATATTCTTAATGATTACATCTGCTTTAGGACCTGGTTTCTTAACGCAAACAGCGAACTTTACAGAACAATTAGGGGCAAATTTTGCGTTCGCTATTGTATTATCGATTGTAATATCATTTGCTGCACAAGTAAACGTATGGCGTGTATTATCTGTTTCAGGAATGTATGCACAAGATTTATCAAATAAAGTATTACCTGGCTTAGGGTATGTCGTTAGTTTCTTTATCGTTTTAGGTGGATTAGCGTTTAACATCGGTAACGTAGGTGGAGCTGGTCTCGGGTTAAACGCTATATTTGGAATTGATTATACAATTGGTGCTGTTATTACTGGTATTATTGCCATTGTTATTTTCATTTCAAAAACGGGAAAAACAATCGTTGATAAATTTATTCAAGTACTAGGAATCTTAATGTTAATTTTAGCACTATATGTTGCAGTTGTAACGAAACCACCAGTAGGAGAGACTTTCCAAAGAATCATTATGCCAGAAAACATCGAGTCACTTATTTTGCCAATTATTACGTTAGTTGGCGGAACAGTTGGTGGATATATTTCATTCTCAGGTGGACATAGACTAATTGACTCTGGTATTACCGGAATTGGCAATGTGAAAAATGCATCGAACTCAGCTACTTTTGCGATTTTAGGATCAGGAATTATGCGTTTCTTATTATTCTGGGTATTTTTAGGTGTAGTATCGACAGGAGTAGGTTTAGACCCAAGTAACCCAGCCGCATCCGCTTTTGAAATTGCTTTAGGGCGCCCAGGTGAAATCATCTTCGGAATTATCTTATTCTCGGCAGGAATTTCATCAGTAATTGGTGCAGCGTATACAAGTGCATCATTCTTAAAAACGTTCCATCCAGTACTAGAGAAGTATAACAACCTTGTAATTGTTGCTTTTATCGTATTCTCTACAATTGTATACGCATTTATTGGTCAACCAGTTATGTTATTAATTATTGCCGGATCATTAAATGGCTTAATTTTACCGCTGACTTTAGGTACAATACTAATAGGAGCAAATCGAAAAGATATCGTAGGAGCAGACTACAAGCATCCAGTATGGTTGACAGTTATTGGTGTTATCGCTGCACTATTAACTTTATACCTCGGTATCCAATCTTTAAGTGGTATTTCAGCATTATGGCAAGGATAATATAATCTATATAGTAAAGAAGGGTTAAAAGTGTCTGGTAGTTATAAGATTATTCAATCATTATCAAGAGCTTTTTCGATTATTGATTGCTTTACAGAAGATGAAAAAGAATTGACGTTGAACGATATTAGCGAGAAAGTTGATTTAAATATTAATACGACTCGCGGATTAGTTCAAACAATGTTGTATTATAATTATTTATCTTATGATGCACATGACAAAAACTATCGCTTAGGTTCCATCTTTTTAGAAAAGATGGAAATCGCTCAATATGATTACACAGAAAAAATCATTGAAATGATTCATGGTGATTTACAACGAGTCGCCGATCAATACTTTGTATCTACTCGTTTTCACAGTGTTGAAAACCTGAGTATATCAACTTTAACAGAGCGAAGACCTAGTCGATCGCGATACATGTTGACCATCCATAACCAAACGGATTTTCCATTAACCGCATCCGCTTCAGGTAAGCTAATCTTAGCGCATCTGACAGATGAACACTTAGACCAAGTGCTCGATAAAGTGCGCTGGGAAAAATATGGACAAGGTACCATAATCGATCGTAAGATTCTAGAATTACAATTAATAGACGTTGCAAAAAACGACGTATCAATTGAACGAGATGAATTAGGAGATGGGTATGCAAGTATCGCCGTTCCTGTTTTCCGAGAAGGTCAATTGGTTTATACGCTATCCGCAGTTTCAACTACTCAGCTCATTGATGATTCCTACGACGAATTAATCCATGCGCTACGCGGTATTCGAGACCAAATTTACCATTTATCAGAATTTCAATCGTAACATTGTTTCATATCAGTTGTAACAGCTTTATTAAAAGCATTCCTCATATTGGGGGATGCTTTTTTAGGTTCTCTTTTTGAAATTAGAGCAAAATATGCTATATTTTAAGATGAAACGAATAATAGACAGAAAGATGTGAAGCGGATGTTTAATCAAGATAACACACTGAATTTTTTAGAAGAATTACTAATGATTAATAGCCCAACTGGCTATACAAAACATGCGATTGATTTCTTAAGAGAATCAATTGAAGAGATTGGATATAACACAACAACAACACCTAAAGGAAATTTAGTTGTCAAAATAGAAGGACAAGACTCGACGGTTACACGTGGATTAAGTGCGCACGTTGATACATTAGGTTTAATGGTCCGATCAATCAATAGCGACGGAACGTTAGCATTAACAAAACTAGGAGGTCCACTAACACCAACTCTAGATGGTGAGTATTGTGATATCATGACACGCGATGGTCAAATTTATACAGGAACGATCTTATCTAAATCACCTTCTATCCATGTGTTCAAAGATGCCTCTACAAAAGCCCGCGATATCGACAGCCTGATTGTAAGATTAGACGAACGCGTTTCAAATAAAGAGGATGTTAAAAAACTAGGTATCCAAAATGGGGACATCATCGCATACGATCCAAAAGTTGTTATTACCGAATCTGGATTTATTAAATCACGTTTCCTAGATGATAAAGCGTCGGTAGCCGTGTTAGTTTCCATTCTAACGTGGATGAAAGAAAACAACATTGTACCAACAACGAACCTGAAGTTTATTTTTTCTACATATGAAGAGGTTGGTCATGGTGCATCTTGGATTCCTGAAGATATTACAGAATTGTTAGCAGTTGATATGGGATGTATAGGCGACGATCTTGATTGTACGGAATACGATGTATCCATTTGTGTGAAGGATTCCTCAGGACCTTACGACTATGACTTAACAACGGATTTAGCAAACTATTCTAAAAAGAAAGAACTAAACTATGCATTAGACATCTATCCTATGTACGGTAGCGATGCTTCAGCAGCACTACGTGGCGGAGCAAATATTCGTGCTGCACTCATTGGACCTGGCGTTTCAAGTAGTCATGGTATGGAACGTACGCATATTGATGCACTTGAAAATACTTTTAAATTGATTCAAGGTTACGTCTCAATTTTCTCTTAACCCAATAAAATAAACTGTTGTAGAAGCCCATTACTCGAAAAAATTAGAAAAGTAATGATTAATCATTTTGTTTTAAAAAAGCACGACTATGCCGTAGACTTACTATAATGTCCGATGCGAAACAATGATCATTTTATATAACAACTAACTTTTGGGGGATACAAATGAATATTACTGTTCTGGGAGCTGGAAATACAGGACTTGCAATGGCAGCACATGCCGTTGAGCAAGGGAACCAAGTAACATTGTGGAATCGATTTGAAGAAGAAATCTCCCATCTAATCGATAGCCATACCATTCATACAACCGGTAAGGTAGAAGGTTCATTTAAACTACATTTAGTCACAACTAATATAGAAGAAGCACTGAAAGACCCCGATATCATTATAATCGCCACTCCATCATTCGTTCATCGATATTTTGCTGAAGAAATCGCAAAGTATTTAACAACCGATACATTTATCCTATTATGCCCAGGTAGAACTTATGGCGCATTAGAGTTTGTAGAGACATTTAAAACATTCAATCATAAAATGAAACCCACAGTAGCTGAAACACAAACGGCTATTTACACCTGTCGTAAAACCAGCGACGATACCGTTGAGTTTTATCGATTAAATCAAACGTACTCTTTTCAGCATTAGACCATACTGAAAACGAAGCCATTTACGATAGGGTACCAACCTATATACAAACACAATTAGCGCCCGCTGACTCCATCATAGAAACGTCAATTGGTAGTGTTGGGATGATTATGCACTGCGCACCGCTATTATTAAATACAGGGTGGACAGAGAGTAAAGATCATGAATACAGATACTATAATGAAAGTGTACAAATTACGCAATATGCGCTACAAGAATATCGAAAAATGCGTAAAAATGGTGAGGTCGAAGACATGAGTAAAAATACGAATGTTGCCACAAGAACAGAAGAGTTAATCCAATCAGCGAAGACGATTATTAACGGAATTGAAAAACATATTGATAATGCGTATACACCTGAAGGATTCTACAAGTTATTTGTTGCTGGCTTCTTACCAGTACCCTATTTATGGACAACAGAAGACGAATACAAACATGCGAAACACTTTAATACACGCTTGATGAAAGGTGCAATTAAAGTCGTCGATGAAGAAGACAGGCCCGTAAAATCAGAAACCGTTGTAGACTTTGCGAAAAGTAACCTCAAAGAGGTTGAGTATCTGTTCAACCAAAAGTATAGAAACAAAATAGAACTTTCTTAATAGATATTATAAGACCTCCTAACAAAATAAATGTTAGGATGTCTTATGGTGTTTTAAATAATGTCGCCATTTTCCCAAGCGTCGATAGCTTCATCAACTAGTTTCTCGACAAGGTCTGGCATATCATAACCTGCTACTTCTGCCATTAATGGATAATGAGCATAAACTTCTTCAAGGGCGGGGATTGCATTTAATTCAATAATATTTGGTACACCATTTTCATCTAACTTCACATCAACTCGGGCCATTTCGGAACAACCAAGTACATCGTATGATTTTAAAACATTCGTTGCAATGTCATTTGCTAGCTCTTCTGAGATATCTGCCGGACAAGAACGTTGTACAACGTTCTTAGCTTTAACATCCACTGTTTGAGCCGTCCCGTGTTCTTCTGGAATAATTATTTCCATGATTGGCAATATTTCAGGATCTTTCGTTCCTATAACACCAACCGAAAATTCACGACCGGGTAAGAAACCTTCAACTAAAGCGGGTTGATTAAAGTTTTCAAGAATATACTGAACCTGTTCGCGTAATTCTTTATCATTCTTCACCAGACTTTTTTCCGTAATGCCAACCGCAGAACCTTCTCTAACAGGTTTAACGAATAGCGGGAAGTTCAAATCATTATCTAGTTTCGTATCAACTGTATAGAAGGTTTGGAATGGAGATACAGGGACATCTACTGCTTTGGATGTCGCTTTTGCATGTTCTTTATTTAACGAAACAACTTGTGGGAGTAACCCCGAACCAACAAATGGAATATCCAATAGCTCTAGCATAACAACAATATTCGCTTGTTCATCCTTATGATTGATACCCACTGCTGAGTTGAAAATAACATCAAAATTACCTGCCTGCTTAATATCGTATAGTAAATTTGTTGAAGCGGGAATCAGAGTAACTTCGTTCCCATTTGTTTCAAAAGAACGTTTGATATTATTCGCAATGATTAGAGG
>CAMYQS010000101.1 GCA_947296835.1 uncultured Atopostipes sp. | reverse complement strand
CATGAGTATCGAACGCTGTTAGATGATATTGCTGAATGATTTTATTCAATTTACTGGCATACTGCGTGTCTGTCGCATACCGCCCCTGTAAGTATGCGGTAGCTTCTCGATAATTTGATGTATTTGATTTCCATGCACCCGAGTAATAACCAGGTCTTGGTTGATTTCGCAATACGTTCGCATAATCTTCGAGAGACTCTTTGTAAGAGGGATAATCTCTGAAATGATCATGGATCATAAATTGGTTTCCCGTACCGTCATCTTCAGCTGTGGCCATCGTCACTGATTGGCCTTTATAACTGCCTTTGATTCCAAATAGATTGAAATATGGTGGACTAGCAAGCTTCGACAAGTTACCCCCATTAGCCTCTAAAATAGCTTGAGCTATCATGACGGAGGCATACAAATCATTCCCACTAGCCACTTCAACGGCATAGGGAGATACAAGGTCAATAAACTCTTGAACCGCCATATTCGTTTCAGTGTCGTGCATGAGGTTATAAAAAGAGTTTGTGCGAGAAATTAAGCTAGTATTTTTCACCGTTATTTCTTCGCCATCTATGACAACTTTTTGGTCAGTTTCAACTTTCTCAAAGACATATCGGACATCAATTAATTGATCAATCAATGCTTCTATTTTTTTTACATCTCGATAAGATAAGCGGTCTTTTTCCAATTCAGGAATACTTAAGACATTAAAAAGTGCCAGCAATTCATGTGGTTCGTGACCAACCGGATCATAGCTAATTTGCGTGTTCCCTGTTGCCTCGTCAGCTTCTTCCAGAATCATTTCTAAATAATCCAATTCCTTTTCCGCATATATTTGTTGAATTTTTGTGGCACTCACATCAGACATCGTATAAGCATTTCCACTCATACTCGAAAGGCTTCCAAAAATTCCCATAAAAACCATTGAGAGAAAGGCAAATAGAACGACTACAACCAAGGCAGCTCCAATTCCTTTTGCACTAATTAATCCTTTAGCAGTTGTAATGAAACCACTAATCACTCGTTTAATACTGCTCTTTAAAACAGTCGGCAACTCTTTTATAGAGTATTTTGAATTCTCAAGCATCTGTCGGAAGAGATTTGAATAACTCTTTTTAACACCTCTAATTTGTTGTTCTTTAGGTGTCAGTCTTGGAATTCTATTCGGAGCATTCGCTTCTGAAAATTCTAATTGATATGAGAACTCCTTGTTTTGAACCGATACATTGAGGGGAAAATGCTTATATTTAGCACTATCAAAATATCTTTTCGAATGAGTCAGTCCCCTCCTTGAGACATTAATAAGTTTCGCATTTGATGTCACTTGAGTATCCGTCTCGTCATCGGACACATCCATTTTGCTATGAAAAAATTGCCTCTTAAAATTGGTCGATGGTTCTTTGGATTGAGTGTTTAATAAATTTTTTTTTGGATTTTGTTTCTTGTTCTCAGTTTTATTAAATGGCCTACTTTGCTTGGGTTTCTTTACCTTTTTACCTGTTGTGCCTAATAGTTTCGTTTTATTTAACCTAAATTTAGGAATCGTTGCTTCTACCTTTTTGTTTCGGGTCAAGAGTGAATGAAACAAGACATCGGATTGGATATTTATCCCCGATGAAATAGTTGTATCGGTCACATCTGAATCTTCCGAATCCATTTTCATTGATTGCTGGACATCCTTCTTCAGAGATGAGTGACTATTTTCAGGTTTTACTCGATCATAATTGCCCTTATTTAAATGCGTACTTTTAAATTTAAAATATCGATAGGTGACATTTTTTATTTTAGTTTCATTACGCAACTTCATCACTCCTGACTACTTTTCTCTCCTGGTTTGGTAGAAAGGAGTTCGTAAATAGTGGTGTTTTGAGGGAATTGGTCTTTAAATGGCAAGATAATGTGATCGTAAATGAATAGTCCCTCACCCGCCTGTGAATTGGTGATATACTGCTGCTGTTTGGGAGAGATATGCAGTTTTTCACTTAACAGTTCTCGGTCACTATATGATTGGTTGTATAACAAAACAAAATCCGAGTTGTCAAAAATACTTTCTATTTCTTGTGAACCCATCAAGTCTTTCACGTTTTGTGTAATGCCTGTTGGGATGCCACCCCATTTTCTAAATCTCTTCCAAATTTCTTGTGAGTAACCGGCTGTCTGCTCGTCTCGAAGCAATAAGTGGAATTCATCAATGTAGACCCTTGTAAAAATCTTGCCTCGGTTTTCGGTTACTTTATTCCAAATTTGATCTTGAACGATAAGCATACCAATTTTCTTCAATTGCTTGCCTAAACCAGAAATATCAAAGTTTATGACTCGATTGTCCAAATTAACATTGGTACGATTATTGAAGAAGTTGAAAGCCCCTGTTACATACATCTCTAAACCTTTCGCCAAGACTTGTGCCTCATTCTCTGGTTGAGCTTTCAGTTCATTGTATAAGTCCTCTAAAATCGGCATGTTTTCAGGTTTGGGATTGCTGAAATACTTTCTATAGATTTCTATCGTAACCCTTGAAATAACAGAAGCTTCCACTGCATTTAAGCCTTCTTTACCACCTAGTACCAACTCACATAATGACATGACAAAATCTGTTTTTAATGCTATCGGATTGTCGTCTTCCGAATAATTTTCATTGATGTCTAAAGGATTGACGTACATTCCTGAAGATGGGGATAATTCAACAATCTGTCCGTTAAATTTATTCACTAAGGGTGCATATTCTCTTTCTGGATCAATCACTAAAATATCGTCTTTTGTTGTTAAAAAGCAGTCTAACAACTCTCTTTTCGCTCCAAATGATTTGCCTGAACCTGGTGTTCCTAAGATGAGGCCATTCGGATTTCTTAGCTTTTTTCGATTAGCCATTATCATGTTGTTAGAGATTGTATTCAACCCATAATATTGACTTCCAGTCTCTGTTTGAAACAGTTCTTGCGTAGTGAAAGGGATAAAAATAGCTGTACTAGAAGTCGTTAGAAGTCGATCTAGGTACAGCTGATTATTTCCAATAGGTAATGTGGTCATTAAAGCCTCTTCCTGTTGAAAGTGAGGAATTCTGATGGCGATATTATATTTTTGACACAATGCTTTCACTTGGTATTCGGTGTTCTTTAATTTCTCTTGAGTCTCTTCATTCATCATGATCGTAATAGTTACTAAATAAGCATGTTCATTCCGCGTTTGCAAATCTTCTAGTAAGGCTTTTGATTCATTTGCATGATTAATTAAATCTGGAGGAAGAATATCCATATCATAGCCCGACCGAATGGCCTTCTTTTGTTCGATGATTTTCATTGCATCGATGTCCGACATCTTTCCTTTCACCCATCTGACTGCTTCATGTTGGTCCATCGGAGTGATATCAAAACTAACTAACAAATTCATTTCGCCTAAGTCAGTCAATTCAGCTAACATACGATCACTCAATTCAGAAGCCAGAATTTCCATATAGCCGATTTTACAGTAGTTGGCATTTAATTTAAAACCATCACCACGCTTACTGAATTGCATCGACATGGGTGCAACCATATCTTTTGGTGTGAGTCCACTTGTTAAAATCGTTTCATAGTCCGCTTCTTTTCGAGGTTCATCTGGGTTTAAGATGCCATGTAATAGTGCGACTGTTTGAGTGAAGCTCAGTGTTGTTACTTGACTACCTAAGTTTTGCAGTTGATTGATTACGTCATGATTGATGCGATTGAGCGAATTAACAGCATTCTCTAAACTAGTTGATTCAACCGTATAAGCGATAAATTTACGCTTTAACATGCTGTTATTTCCTTTCGCAAGCTGATTATCTAGGACTTGATTATACTCCTCACGAACATCATTAAATGCGTCATTCCTAGCTTCAATTTGAATATCATTCAGTGTTTCTAAAGTATTCAATCGTTTGTTCAAAAATAGAAGCTGATATTCAATCGTGCTGTCAAAATAATTTAGAAAATGACACCACTCATTAAAAATTTCAATCTGGCGGTATTCAGGTGCCAACTGATAAGAAATGTCTGAAAATTCCACAATTTGCGTGTATTTTTTCCCCGAAACAACAATCCCATCTTCGTTTATTGAATCGAAAGAAAGTGTGTTTTGTGTGCTATCTTTACTTTGTTGTCTTTGTTTATTTTTAATCCAGTTTTCGACAGATTTTTGTTTGGCACTGGATTCTTCTCTAAGTTGTTTCTCTTTTTTTGTTAGATCAATAACCACTTAACTCACTCTCCTTCTGAATAAAGTCTTTTTCTTTGATTTGAGTTTATATTCTTTTTCAATTTGTTGTTCTTTGTTGATGACTTCATGTAAGAAACGATAGTAATTTGTATTTTTATAATATCTTTTCAGTGGTCGTTTATACTTCACTTTGAGTAATTGTTTAATATATCTTTCACCAGTCAACCCATCTTTTTCAAACATACCGAAAAAGATCAATGGTGCTGCAACAGCCATCGTTAACAATAAAGCTAAGGTGGAATTGTCTAAAAATCGATTGCTTAACCAAAATACAGGTGCACCAATAATCAAAGCACAAGAGAAATAAACGAGCTGGCGAGCGGTTAAATTAAAAGCAACTTTCGTTTTAACACTTTTCAAGTCTGTTGGAATAGGTACATAAGCCATTGAATCGCCTCTTTTTATGATTTCATTTTATCTTTTGCATTATCCATTTTACTAAGTTGACAAGTATCCGTCCGACATCTCGTACTAAAATGATTGGCCCCATAAAGAAGCCCATAATTAAATACAAAACGAACGAAAGAATACTTAAGCTTTTTATCTTTAAGAACGCATAAACCATGCCATACAAAGTGACTGGAATGTATAAAGCCAATAATATATTTCGAATACTCAATTCATTGCCAAGTAAATTGAAAAAGTGTTCAGATCCTCCGACTCCAATATAAAACAGAACACAGAGGGAGAAGATGACTGATTTCTTTATGAGAGGTTTTAACACATCATCGACTAGATTTATACAGTGATAAGTCATTCTTAAACCCTCCATTCTAATTTGCACCTACAATTGATTGAGCAATAGACTTTGATTTTATAACCACTAGCAAAAGTGCTAAACCTAAAATTAATGGTCTGATTACACCTTGAATAATGCCTGAAACACTGCCAATAACTGGGTTGGTGTTCACAACAATTTCACTTGCATTAATCGCTCCATAAACAGCTAAAGCAATGACAATGATAATCCCCTGTAAAGCTAATGCAAGAACGGTGCGTAAGTAATTTACACCTGAATTGCCCCATTTATCACTAGTTAAAGTAGCCATTGGGATAGTTGCCACCGCTGTCGTCATATAGATTTCAAAAAATCTGGTCAGAATAATAACACTAACCAATATTTTGATGAACATCATCACGAGTGAAGCGATCAATGTCGCTAAAAGGACGGCTAAGAGTTCACCTACTGCTAAGTCCATTAAGGTATCCGTCATGTCTTGGAGATACGTTCCTTCTTCTCCTGTTGCGTAAGGGACAGCATCAATAACTAATTCAGCTCCCACTTCGATCACTGCATTAACAATGGTGAATGCATTTGAAACGAGAAAGACGGTCTCTTATAAGCATCTCCGAGACAACGAGACAAGAGGCACTATCGAAGAGCCTGATAGGAATTAAAAAAAGATCTAGTCTGGT
>CAMYQS010000100.1 GCA_947296835.1 uncultured Atopostipes sp. | reverse complement strand
TACAAAATCAGACCGAACTGGAGTTGGGACGAAATCCATCTTTGGTCATCAAATGCGTTTTGATCTACAAGAAGGCTTTCCTTTATTAACAACTAAACGAGTTGCATTTCGTTTAATCAAATCTGAGTTATTGTGGTTCTTAAAAGGGGAAACGAATATCCGTTATCTTTTAGAGCACAATAATCATATTTGGGATGAATGGGCGTTTGAACGCTATACGAAAAGCGAAGACTATAATGGGCCAGATATGACAAACTTTGGTATTCGTGCATTGGAAGATGAAATATTTAATGAAGTGTATCAAACTGAGATGACTGCATTTAGAGAAAAAATTCTAAAGGATACAAAATTTGCAGAAACGTATGGCAGCCTTGGAAATGTTTATGGTGCACAATGGCGTTCATGGCCATCAGCGGATGGTGGAACAATTGACCAGATTGCAAATGTCATTGATTCCATTAAAAACAATCCAGATTCGAGACGACACATTGTGTCTGCTTGGAATCCCGATGAAATTGAAGACATGGCTTTACCTCCATGCCACACGCTGTTTCAGTTTTACGTAGCGGATGGAAAATTAAGCTGTCAGTTATATCAACGTAGTGCTGATGTTTTCTTGGGTGTACCTTTCAACATCGCGAGTTATGCATTGTTGACACATCTAATCGCTAGAGAAACTGGCTTAGAAGTAGGCGAGTTTGTACACACGTTTGGGGATGCACATCTATATCTAAACCATATGGAACAAATTAACACACAGCTAAGTCGTGATACAAAATCCTTACCAAAATTAATTTTAAACGAAGAGAAAGAAAGTATATTTGACTTTGATGTAGATGACATTGATATTGAGGACTATAAACCGCATAAAGGGATAAAAGCTCCGATTGCAGTTTGATGATAAAAGGGGTATATAGATATGGATGAGAAGAATTTTGAAAATTGTTTGTCCAACAAAATAAGGACACCGTATTTTACTTTTGTATGGGCGGAAGATAAAAATGGCTTAATTGGAAATGATGGTCAGTTGCCTTGGCATTTGCCGAATGAAATGAAACATTTTGTAAATGTTACAACAGGTGGGGTTGTTATTATGGGACGTAAAACATACGAAAGTATCCCAAACCCACCTTTAAAGAACCGTATCAACATTGTGTTAACAAACAATAAAGATTATACAGCGGATGGAGCGATTGTTTGTCATTCGAAAGAAGATATCCTAGACTATGTGAAGGATATTGACAAACCTCTTCATATTATTGGTGGAACGTCACTCTTTGATATGTTTGTGGATGATGTTAATGTATTATACCGTACGGTTGTTTATGAAGAATTTGAAGGTGATACGTTTATGCCGAAGCTAAATTACAAATATTTCCAAGTAGTAGAGACGATGGACGGTATTGTAGACGAAGAAAATCTATACTCTCATGAGTTCTTTATTTATGAAAGAAAGAAATTAGTAAATCCTTTTGAGAAAAACTAGAAACAGCGGAGGTTATTCTTTATGAATAATAACCAAACTCGTTCAACAAATGATTCGAGCCAACATAAAGTAAATGGATGGAAATGGGCATTTATTGCCCTAGTTCTTATTATAATCGGATGTATTTTATACTTAGGTTTTTTATTGCGACCAGTTAAAATGAATCAGACAGAAACACAAGAAGCTGTACAAACGGGTGAACAAGTATCCTTAACAGCATCACTAACTAAGAGCGATACAGAAATTATTATTAATGAGTATTTAGATGAATCTATTGGGGAAGAATTTGCTGCATATGATGTTGTCTTATCCGATAACTTAGAAATTCACGGTGAAATGAGTATCTTTAACTTTGATGTACCATTTACACTGTATTTTTCACCTTATGTTTTAGAAAATGGCAATATCCAGCTACGTGGTGAAGCAGTTGATTTAACAAGTTTCTCATTACCTGTTAGTGGTGTGATGAGTTTACTTTCTCGACAACTCGTTTTACCCGAATTTATAGCAATTAATAGTGAAACTCAAATCATTGAAATAGATTTAGAAAACCTAATGCAAGAATATTCTTTTGATTTAACAGTTGATCAAATTGATTTAGAACAAGATATCGTTCAATTTAATCTTGGGTTTGATAAACATATCCTAACAAATCAGATGGATAATTAAATTAAATAAATGGATGAGAAAGGATAGATTAAATGGAGAAAGCATTATTTGCTGGCGGATGTTTTTGGTGTATGGTTGAACCTTACGATACACAGCCAGGGATTGATTCCGTCGTTTCAGGTTATGCCGGTGGACATGTAGAAAATCCTACGTACGAACAAGTTAAAACCCAAACAACCGGTCATACTGAAGTAGTTCAAATTACTTACGATCCAACAATCGTTCAGTTTGAAGAGCTTATTTCAACTTATTGGCAAGTAACCGATCCAACGGATGCAGGTGGTCAGTTTATGGATCGAGGAGACAGTTATCGTCCGGTTATTTATTATTATAATCAGGCTCAAAAAGAGATAGCCGAACTATCTAAGCAAGAACTACAAAATAGTGGTAAGTATAAAGACCCAATCGTTGTGACTATTGAAGAAGCTCCTACGTTTTATCGGGCTGAAGAAGAGCACCAAGATTTTTACAAAAAAAACAAAGACCGATACCAACAAGAAAAAGATGAGCGTGTAGAGTGGATCACAAACAATAAATAAGGGGTTCTTAATTATGAAAACAAGCTTTTATCATTACTTAATGACCGAGAGAGATCCGCATAAACAAGATGATATTACACTATTTGCGAATGCAGCATTTAACGATCAGATATTTCCAAAGCAGTCAGAAGACTATGATGAAGTGAGCACTCATTTAGAAATGAATGCTAATTACTTACCATCTATGGTGATCTTTGACGAAGCATGGCAAAGATATGTGGATAAACTTAGTAAGGAATAAACTATAAAAATATTATATATAAAGGGGCAAAAAAAATGAGTACACATATTGGAGCAGAAAAAGGCGAAATTGCTAAGATTGTATTATTACCAGGAGATCCACTACGAGCAAAATATATTGCAGAAACATTTTTAGAAGATGTTAAACAATATAATACAGTGCGTAACGCATTTGGATACACAGGAACGTATAAAGGTGTGCCAATCTCTGTTCAAGGAACAGGTATGGGTGTTCCTTCAATTAGTATCTATGTTGAAGAATTAATTCGTTTCTACGACTGTGAAATTTTAATGCGTGTTGGTTCGGCTGGAGCTCTACAAAAAGATGTTAAAGTTCGTGACGTTGTATTAGCGCAAGCTGCAACGACAGACTCAGCGATTAACCGTCAAGCATTCAACAACCAAGTTGATTTTGCGCCAATTTCAGACTTCGGTTTATTAAAAACAGCTTATGAAAAAGGTGTTGAAGCAGACTACAACGTCCGCGTTGGTAACGTCTTTACTTCAGACCGTTTCTACAATGATGAATTAGATAAACAAAAATTAGCAGACCACGGTATTTTAGGTGTTGAGATGGAAGCATCTGCCCTATACACTATCGCTGCTAAACACGGTAAGAAAGCATTAGCAATCTTAACAATTAGTGATCACATTTTAACAGGAGAAGAAACGACAGCTGAAGAGCGCGAGAAGACATTTGACGACATGATGATTATCGCTTTAGAAACGGCTGTAGAACATAACTAAAACCTCAATTGAGTTTCGTTAATATAGAAGGAGTATCGGCGTATGACAGAAAAAAACGAAGAAACAAAACGTAATATCACAAAAAAACAATATATTCTCTCCATTTTAGCTGCATTAATTATTGGTGTAGTGGGGACATTGTTTATTGGTGATCAGTTAGCAGATTCAGCGGGTGATATCAGCAATGAAACTGTAGAAGAAACAACGGATTTAAATCTGGATACGCCAAGCGACTTTGATGTCAATTATGATGAGTTACGCGTCATCAACAAGTTATATGCCATTTTAATGACAACTTATTTTGAAGAAGTCGACTCAGAGATCTTAATTGAAGGTGCATTAGAAGGAATGGCTGGCGCAATTGGTGATCCATACACAGAATACTTAGATGAAGTGGAATCAACAAGCTTTGATGAAGACATTTCTGGTTCCTTCCAAGGAATTGGGGCAGAAGTGATGAAGGATGGAGAATATGTTCGAATTGTTTCTCCAATCGCGAACTCACCTGCTGCAGAAGCCGGTTTACAACCCAATGATTTAATTGTTGAGGTAGATGGTGAATCAGTTGCCGACTTAACAATTAATGAAGCTGTCTCTTTAATTAGAGGACCCGAAGGAACGGATGTGGAATTATCGCTCATCCGTGGAGACGAACAATTTTCGATGACGCTTACTCGTGCTGAGATTCCAGTAGAGACTGTATTTTATGAAGTGGATGAAAATAATCCAAATATTGGTTATGTAAATATTGTAAACTTCAATATGCCGACTTATCTAGAAACAGTCGATGCGATTAAAGCATTACAAGAACAAGATGTTAAAAAAATTGTTTTTGATGTTCGTGGAAATCCAGGTGGTTTATTAACATCAGCCATAGAAATTTCGAATATTTTTGTGCCAAATGGTGATCCGTTAATGATGACGGAATATCGACAAGATGAAGAACCAACTATTTATATGGCTTCAGATGATTATGGTGCTTTTAAGTTTGAAGGAGAAGCTGTACTATTGGTAAACGAAGGAAGTGCAAGTGCTTCTGAAATACTGGCAGGAGCTATGCAATCTGTTGGAATCCCAATTTATGGTCAAACGACTTTTGGAAAAGGGACGGTTCAGAGTCTAGTTGATTTAGGTGCAACGGATGAATTGAAGTTTACAAGTGGTAAATGGCTAACAGCGAATGGTGATTGGATTAATGAAAAAGGAATTGAGCCAGATGTGCCTGTTGAATTACCATCTTATGCGCAGTTATTTATTGTGAATCCAATGTCTACTTATAAAGAAGGCGACAATTCAGCAGAAATAAAAAATTTGAAGAGTGTCTTAACGGCAATAGGTTATGACGTTTCAGACAATGAGGCTTTTGATGAGTCTGTCGTAACAGCTGTTCAGGCATTCCAAGAAGCGAATGACTTAACAGTTGATGGAATCGTTACTGGTAATACTGCTAGAGCATTGACTGATCAATTGAGAACGAAAATTGAAAATAACGACACGCAGTATGATGCAGCCATTGAAGCACTAACAAACTAAATTAATGAGAGGGATCGCAAACGGATTATGTCGCGATCTCTTTTTATTTTTTTGACGTGTAAATTTCATGTCCAGTTTTGAATTATAATAAGTGTTTCATATCGGAGAACTGTATTTTTCGACAGATTGTGGTATTATTATTGTGTAGATTATTATGATGATGGGAGTCGGTATAATGGATGAACAGTATTCAGGTTTGCCTCCACGTGGGAATAAACATTCTTCAAAAAATAATAAAAAGGAAACATTTTTGTCTGAACTTATTTCAACAATTAAATATATTATAGGCGTATTAATTGTTTTCTTTGTTATTAACCAGTTCTTCTTCGCACCAGTGATGGTCGATGGAGATTCAATGGAGCCAACGTTAATAAATGGAGATTATCTATTATTAAATAAATTTTCAGATATTGAACCATTTGATAT
>CAMYQS010000099.1 GCA_947296835.1 uncultured Atopostipes sp. | reverse complement strand
AAACAGAAGTTTCTGATCAAAAATTAAAATAAAAAGAAAATACTGGACAATCAAACGGTAAGAATAAAAGACGTAGAAGAAGAACTTCTGACAGACAAGGTCAAGGTCCGAAACAAGGACAAGGATCAGACGGCAAAAACAAGAAGTCATCAAAACGTCGTAGCAATGCGGATACTTCACAAGCAGGACCGTATAAAGGAAAGAGAAGATCAAGACGTGGTAAACGTGGTAACTCACCAGCACGTGGCGCTCAATCGAATAAAAGATAATTATTCAAATCATCCAATCGAAGTTTAGACTTCGGTTTGGTGATTTTTTCTTTTCACGAATACATTTCAGGGAGAATCACTTATACTGAAATGTTTGCGAAGTGAGCGAATTCACATTACTATAGAACTGGATGAACAACAGAAGAAAATACAGTTTAAAGAAGGTTGCTTATGAATTTTAACGAAGTGATGCAAGGATTAGAAGACTTAGGAACAGATTTTAATAAAAAACGTTATGTGTCAAATGGGGCAGTGGAGCCTTTATTTGGTGTGGCCACAGGTAAAATGAAGCCGATGTCGAAAGTTATCGGTACGAATCAGGAACTTGCAGATGAATTATATACGACAAATAATTTTGATGCGATGTATTTTGCAGGCATTATTGCGGAACCGAATAAAATGACTGAAACAGATTATGACCGCTGGATGGATGCTGCGTATTTCTACATGCTTTCTGATTTCGTCGTATCTGTTACTTTGTCAGAGTCTGATATTGCGCAAGAAGTGGCAGATAAATGGATTAAAAGCGATGAAGACTTGCGTAAGTCGGCTGGTTGGAGCACATATTGCTGGTTAATTGGCAGCCGAAAAGATGAAATGTTCTCCGAAGAGAAAATCTCTGAAATGTTAGATTACGTAAAAGAGACGATTCATGATGAAACGATTCACGCGAAAGATGCAATGAATAACTTCGTTTATACAGTTGGTACATCTTTTAAGCCGCTGCATGATAAAGCAAAAGAAATAGCGGAAGAAATTGGGATAATTACCATTGAACGTGGTAAGAAAAAACCTAAAGAATTAAATGCTTATCAGAGTATTTTAAAAGAAGTTGAAAGAGATCGAATTGGGTTCAAACGTAAATATGTAAGATGTTAAATATGAAATAAGTGCGAGACAGCATATCCTAGGACATGTTATCTCGCACTTTTTTATTATAGTTCAGGAGAAAGTGTTGAATGGTCATGTGATACTTTTGATAATACATGATAGCCATTTTTATAAAACTGAATGCCTGCCATTCCGATTAAAACGACTATTCCGACAATAGCACTGATTTGTAATAAGCCATATTCACCAGCATGATCAGTAGCTAGACTTTGTTGAATACCGAAGAATGCCCAAGCAATGGGAAGAGGAATCACAGCATTTTGGGTCTGTGTTGTTACGAAAACAACGATAAGAATTGCTATTGCTAAAGTAAGTATAGCCCAAATAACATCAGACAGTCCAAATCGGTTCCAGCCTATTTTCACAAGAGAAGCCGCCACGTTTACAACCGTCGCAATCATCAGCCAACCCGTATTGAGACCAAAAGTTAACGGAAGTAAAAACTGATTACCATCATTCAATACCAAGAGTTGCTTACAGATAAGGGATAAAACGATTGTATAAGCAAAAATAAATAATGTCGACAGTTCAACCATTTCAAAAGAAAAGAGAACGATCCATGCAATATTGAACAAGCAACTTAAGATGAAGAGTGGGGTAATTTTATCTATAGCTTTTTGATAATAGTTCTTTTCCCGTCTTAGATACATAACGACTAACGAAATTGCCAACAATCCATAAATAAGTGACCAAATACTAAAGGTAAAGCCACTTGGCGTAATCAAAGTAAAATATTTATCAGATACTTCGCTTTGAGACATACCATTAATTAGGCCAAATGCACCTAATGCATTTACGATAAGGGTTAAAATAAAAAACAGTGTGTTTAAGCCGACTTTTTTCTGTTCGTTCATTATTTTCAGCTCCTTTATTTAAAAAATAATAGCATAAAAACAACAAAACTAAGAGCAATACGAACTGACAAAGCATTTCACAAAATTAGTGAAAATTGTTCGTCTCTACCTTTTTTAGTGTTAATATTAAAGATGAGAAAATAATTATATGAATGAAGGGGAATAAATAATGCGAATAATTTCATGGAATATCGATTCATTAAATGCAGCTTTAACCAGTGATTCAGCCAGAGCGTTGTTAACAAGGGAAACGCTAAATACTATTGTGGGCTATGACGCCGATATCATTGCCATTCAGGAGACTAAACTACCGCGTACGGGGCCTACTAAAAAGCATCTGGATATTTTGGCTGAAAATTTACCAGATTATGAAATGGTCTACCGTCTGTCTGAAGAACCAGCTCGAAAAAGTTATGCGGGAACAATGTTCTTATACAAAAACACATTAAACCCAATCGTCACTTATCCAAAAATTGGAGCACCAGACACGATGGATGCAGAAGGACGAATGATTACGATGGAATTTGATGACTGTTACGTTACGCAAGTTTATACACCAAATGCCGGTTCCAAACTTGTTCGATTAGCTGAACGTCAATTATGGGATGAGAAATATCGTGAGTATCTAACAATGCTAGATCAAGAAAAAGTTGTTATAGCGACAGGGGACTTTAACGTTGCGCATCGTGAAATTGACTTAGCAAACCCAGACCGTAACCATATGTCGGCAGGATTTACAGACGAAGAGCGTGCAGGTTTTACTTTACTACTGGACGCTGGATTTACGGATACATTCCGTCATCTCCATGGGGATGTTAAGGGTGAATATACTTGGTGGAACCAACGAGCGAAGACAAGTAAAATCAACGACTCTAGGTGGAGAATTGATTACTTCTTGGTAAGTGATCGTGCCGCTGACAAAGTTGTGAAATCAGACATGGTCGATTCGGGCATACGTCAGGATCATACGCCATTATTTTTAGATATTAATTTATAAAAAAACAAAATAGCCTGAAAACAATAATACTGTTGTCGATGACATGAGCAACTTAGGAAATAGTCAGCAAGTGATTCTTGTTATAACAAGCGGATCATCGACAACAACTGGCCAGTTCCAAACATTTGAAAAAGATGGAAATGGAAAATGGAATCGATTGTTGCAAGGTACCGCTTATGTGGGGAAAACGGGTATGACGAGCAACAAGCAAGAAGGCGATGGAAAGACACCAATTGGGAAGTTTTCATTAGGAACTGCATTTGGTTACCAAGGGAATCCAGGAACAAAATTGAATTTTAAAAACTCGACAGCGGATGATGTTTGGGTCGATGATTCAAATTCAAAATATTATAACACCTGGCAACAAGACAGTAACCCAGATAAAGATTGGAAAAGTGCAGAAAGCATGATGCACCGTCTATACAATTATGGGATAGTGATTAACTATAATACTGGCCAAACTCCTGGACGAGGTAGTGCGATTTTCCTACATGTTGGAAATAGTTATACACTTGGATGTGTTGCAATCAGTCAAAATAACCTCACGAATATTATGAAATGGGTCGACCCAGCAAAAAATCCAGTAATTATTCAGACACCAGAATCTGGATTATCTAACTATTAATTAAGTTCGTATTGCGTTTAAATAATTACATGTCATAATGAATGAAATTCTATTTCTCAAAAGCCTGTTTTGAGAATGATTATAGGAGGACAAACATGAGAACGGAAAAAGAAATACTCGATATGATTCTAACGTATGCGCAAGAACATGATGAGATTAAAGCTGTAGGAATAGAAGGATCTAGAATACATCCAATGATAGAAAAAGACTCCTTACAAGATTATGATATCACTTATATCGTTACAGATATGAATACATTCACTAAAGACGAAGAATGGCTCGATGCTTTCGGTAAGCGCATTTTTATGCAAAAGCCAGAAGGAATGGCGTTGTATGAACCGCAGTTAGGCAATTGGTTCTCATATTTAATGTTATTAGAAGACGGAAACAGAGTTGATCTGAAGATCGTTCCAATCGAGGAAGTTGATTTATATATCTATAGCGAATCCTTAATTAAAATCTTACTTGATAAAGATGACATGATCGGTGAAATGCCAACACCCACCAATGCAACGTATTTGATTACTTCACCCACACCACAGCAGTTTGACGACTGCTGTAACGAATTTTGGTGGGTTTCAACGTACGTTACCAAAGGATTGTGTCGAAAAGAATTTTTATACGCAACAGATTATTTCAACCAGACCTTACGAACAGAACTTTATCGTATGATTTCATGGAATATAGGCATCGAAACGAATTTTTCTGAGAGCATTGGCAAGTCACAACGCTTTTTAGAGAAGCACGTCAGTAAAGATCTGTGGGACCGCATCATCGCAACATATAAGATAGATACATATGATGATCTATGGCGCTCACTATTCTTATTGCAAGAAATTTATAGAGAAGTATCCAAAGAAGTCGCAGAAAAATTAGATTTCTCATATCCAGATTATGATGAAAACATAACAGAATACATTGAAAACTTACAACAACAATACACAAGTTAAACCACAGACCCCGTGAAATGAAAAACGGGGTTCTTTTCTTTTTATAGGAATACTAAGAATTAACATTCCATATTGATTTTCGTTATAATCGATACAGTGATTGTAAAAGGAGAGAGTATTCATGTTATTTGTTTGTTATTCAAATTGCTCAACATGTCGTGGGCTCGAGAATGCATTAATTGAAAAAGAGATTTCATTTTCAAAAAGAGATATTAAAGAAGAAAACCCAACTGCAACTGAAATGAAAGAGTGGCATCAGCGATCTGGTTTACCCTTAAAGAAATTCTTTAACACAAGTGGAATGATTTACCGTGAACAAAATCTAAAAGATAAACTAGGTGACATGTCTGAAGAAGAACAGTATGCTTTATTAGCAACGGATGGCATGTTAGTTAAAAGACCAATTTTGATTACGGATAATGAAGAAGTGTTAGTCGGGCCGCTTGTAAAAGATTACATAGCAGCACTATAATCGAATTAGAAAGAGGATAATATGAACGGAAATAATAGAAATGACATTAAAGTAGGACAAACAGTTAAAGTAGTCCAAAAGCAAGATCAACGATCAGGCGCCTTAACTGAAGGAGTCGTTGCACGAATTTTAACGAATTCAGCAAATCATCCACATGGCATTAAAGTGAAGTTAGAAGACGGAAAAGTCGGACGCGTAAAAGAAATTATATAAGAGAAAAACGACTAGCACATTGAACATCAGTGTGTTAGTCGTTTTATTTTTTTAAAGAAAATGATTTTCTACCGCTGTTTTGAAATCTTCTAATGCGATGGTCTCTACAAACGCTTCTTCGCCAACAAAGACGGTCGGAATGCGTTCCACATTCACTGCCTTAACTTCCTCCGTGACACTGTGTGCTTGCATACGGTTGTCAGCTTGTAAAGTTAAGCCATACTCAAGCGCAACGTGGGGCATATCGGTTAAGCGTTTGTTTCCCCAGTTATCTTGATCTTTGAATAATTTTTGAATCACTTTGTACGTTTCTTCTGGAGTAGAGTAGTCTAAGTCTCTTATACACAACTGACGCTGACGACGACAACTTACCTGTAGATCTCGGAGGT
>CAMYQS010000098.1 GCA_947296835.1 uncultured Atopostipes sp. | reverse complement strand
CTATACGGGAGCTTTAGAAGCAGGGACTGGTTCGCTTTTAGATAAGTTTAAAGGTGGACTCTTAATTGCGATTATGACTTTTGCCTTTGCGATTTTAGGAACTTCTTTTGGATTTTGGGAAGAAATCGTCGCTTTTGTAGTGGTTATTGTTCCAACCTTTGTCTTGGCTGGGTATGACGTGATTGTTGGTCTGGGTGTTTTATTTATTGGAGCAACCATTGGAAACATGTCCAGTTTAGTTAATCCTTTTTCTACAGGAGCGGCAGTATCAGCCATTGGGAATCCGGAATTGTCTATTGGATCTGGAATCATTCTACGTCTTGTGATTTTTGTGGTCTTATATATTGTAGGGACTACTTATTTAATTCGTTATGCGAATAAAGTAAAACAAGATAAAACCCAATCAGTTGTTCACGATGTGGATTCAATTGATACGTTGACAGAAGAAGAAGGATCGCTTCCTGAATTTACAGGCCGTCGAAAAGCTTCAGTTGCGGTTTTTATTGTGATTATTCTTTTAATGATCATTGGGTTTATTCCATGGGAAGACTTACTGGGAACTAGAGTAGCGGATATTGTAAATGCGCCAATCTATGGCTTAGCTCGAATTCCAGTACTAGGTACACTACTAGGAGCTTCTCATATTTCTCCATTTGGAACTTGGTATTTCAATGAGTTTGCGTTCTTATTCTTTACAGGATCGCTCTTATTATTATTCATTAATAAAATGAAAGAAACAGAATTTATTGATGTATTTATTGATGGAGTGAAAGACTTGCTAGGTGTTGTGTTAATCCTAGCGATTTCTCGAGGGGTCGCCATTATTATGGGGGATTCTTCTGAAGGAATGTCAATTACCTTTATTTATTGGATTTCTAATGCTTTATCCAATGTACCAATTTGGATTTTTGGAGTCATTGCGATGGCGGCTTACGTAGGAATTGGTTTCTTCTTACAATCAACAAGTGGTGTGGCTGGAATCACAATGCCTATTTTAGGCGCGGTCGCTGCAGCTCTATTTGCTAGCAGTAGCTTGGGAAGCACTGGAGGGCAGATAATTTTAATTAGTGCCTTTGTAGCAGGAGTTAACTTTGTTTCCTCTCTATACCCGAGTGCCACACTGATGGGATCTCTCGAATTAGTCAGTTTACCTTATGATCGATACCTGAAGTTTATGGTGCCGATTATGGTAACGTTACTTGCCATAGCAGGAATTATCATTGGACTAGCGCCATATTTAGGCTTAGTTCAGTAAAATAAATTTAAATAATCATTGATTTCTGAATGAATCTAAATTAGATATGAAATAACAAAAAACGAGTAGTTGACTAGTATATAAAAGTCAGCTATTCGTTTTTTTAAGGGAGCATATCAGATTATTCCTAGAGTGAGACTTTATTGAATGCTATATAGGCATACTTATCTTCATATCTACAAAGTATTCCTGTGGTGGGATCTATTTGTTGGTATTTTGCAGAACAGAATCCAATTCTTTTTTTTAATCTTGTGCTGATGTTTCATCTAACTGTTTAAAGCCGTCGATTGCATCTTTTTCATTTTTCGAGCCTTCAGTTATATTTCCTTCATAAATAGAGATAACACCATCCAAAAATAATTTTCGAATTCTCTTCGAATAGTCGTTTGAAGGTATATAGGGCGTGACAAACTCGGATATATCTTTTGCTTCTTTAATCGGTTTATCTCGAATAAGAATAACAGAAGCGTTATATAATATAAAAACCAAATCATCCGTATTATTTGAGTAAGTATCTCTTCTTTTAACCTTGTTTTTATTTCATCTAAGAAGAGATTTAATGTATTTTCGTTGAATAGTTTAATTGCATTACCAATTAAACTAATCTCATATCGCCAACCTTTGGCGGGGGGACGAATGCGAATGAGTTTCAAACATTGACTGGCTTTTCACTTGAGCCGTTGAATCCACAAATCACATCCCCTTATATGCAGTTAGATGAAAAAATAGGAACTTATCCAACCATTGTGCATAGACTTAATGACTTAAACTATCGAACCACTGCCATTCATCCTTATGACAAAAACTTTTTCAAGCGGGATGAAGTATATGAGAAGATGGGATTTGACTTATTTTTACATGATGACAGTATGGCAAATAAGGAAAAACTTTCAAGAAATCATTTCTTTATCTCAGACGAGTCGACTTATAAAGAAGCTTTCAAGGTACTAAATGAATCTGAAGAAACTGACTTTATTTATGTGGTGACGATGCAAAACCATACCCCTTATGCGGATAAGTATGAAGAAGTAGAATATTATGTGTCGGGGTCTGGAAATGCCGATGAAGCGGCAGGTTATTTTCAAGACTTAGAAAATAGTGATAAAGCGCTAAGAGAACTAATCGACCAAATCGATCAACATCGAGAACCCATCCTTCTTATTTTCTGGGGTGATCATTTACCCGGATTTTACCGAGGAGAGATTAGAGAAACAAATGATGATTTTACGTTCCGTGAGACGCCATTTTTAGTTTACAGCAACAAAAAAAAGTTAAAAGGGGAAGTTAGTACGACTAGTTCCATCTATTTCAGTAACTGGATTTATGAATGGTTAGACATTAATTTAACTGCTTATGATACCTTACTTTTAAAATTAGAAGAAGTGCTACCGATGATAGATGATGGGATGTATCTTGAAAATGGAGAGCTATTGGCTTCTCGAAAAGAGCTCAGCCCAGAAGCACTTGAAGTGTTAATAGAATATTCATTAATCATGTATGACATCACAACGGGGCAACAATATTCGCATGATTACGAATTTTTTGAATAAAAAATGTTACGATTATTTTGCGAGTTTATCCATTTAGTTCCTCAATTGTGATCTCTTTCTACAAGTAAATTTCTAATAAATTATAATATAGGCCATGTGAATTCTCTTTTGTTAGTTGTGGTGACTTAAGTCTAGAGATTTCACTGGTCTTTTTGTGTTTAGAAACAAAAAAAGGCGTTGATGAATTCACCAACACCAAATAATGTAACACCATCTTAATTTACAAGTTTTATATCCAACAAACTCAGAGCGAGTTGAATACTTAAAAGTTCTGATGGCTTCTCTAAGTCGGATTGAAGTAAATTTTTAATCTTGCTAATTCGGTAAAGCATTGTATTTCGATGCATAAATAATTCTCGAGCGGCTTGAGCGATATTTAATCGATTGTTTATCCACACTTCTAAAGTAGCCACTAGCTCGGATTGATTCTCTAAATCGTAAGCCAACAAATGACCTAACACTTCGTTTATGAAATCATCTCTCTCATTGGGGCTGATGTTTCGGTTTAAAAAATGACGAAGCATATAGTCTTTATAATGACCGACTTTTTCCTTTGAAGAAGTCTTTTTTAGGATACGTAAAGCGGTTTGTGCTTCATAAAAACTCTCATGAACATCAATGATGTGTGAATATTGTTTTCCGATCCCAGCTGTTAAAGTGACATCACTAACGTTTTTTTCTATCACATGAATCATTTTTCTAGTCAGTTCTTTAATTGTTGCAATATCTTCTGATTGATTAAAGTGACCACCAACTAAAACGATAATTTGTTTTTGACGACTATAAATAATCAAATCCTGTCCTTGTTGGAAATTAAATATATCTAAACTCGATAAAATGTTTTTTATTTTTGCATTTTCAAATTGGTCAATTTTTATTAACTCATTTGGTGAATAGTTAGAAGAAAAAGAAATATCAAAGACAACGGCGTTATAAGCTAAATGAAGCGCAACACCATGAATGTCTGCATAATTTGCTAAGGTTTCCATCGAAGTAATTTTGCCCGTGAGCAATTCATCAAGAAAATCTCGGCGTACTCGATTTTTAGCGCGCTGTATTTCTTGAATTTTAATTAACTCTAACGCAAATGTCATGGCTCCACTTTTCATCATATCAAATTCGATACGAGACCATTTTATCTTTGTTTGAATAGCGACAATAAAACCATAATGGATCTGGTTAAAATAGACGGGTAAGATAACAAATTGTACTTTTTCACCATCACTTTCAAGAGAACGAGTGATAGGGTTTTCGATATTTTGAAAATCGGGTGGAACACTCTCGATAATCTGATTAGGAATTAAGGGGTCTTTGTCATTCTTTAGTATATCTATAAATAATTCCCGCTTATCTTCTTCAAATTGAGTCCACTCCAGTGTTTTCCAGTTAGTATCTAATAAAAACACATGAGCATTCAGCAGGTTAGATAAATGTTCAGAGGTCTTATTCAAACCTCCATCACGCATGGAGATTTTAAAGAAGTCTTGTTGTACATCTAAAACTTTTCGGTTAAAGGAATCAAACTCTTTAGAAATTTCTTCCATCGTTCTTAAAAACAAGGTTGAAAAGGATAGCCCATAAGGTAATACAATAATAGGAAGATTATACTTATTTGAAAGTTCGCTCATATTTTGTGGAATAGAACCTAAAAAACGATGAGGTTTTATACATAAAGCTGGACAATTGAGTGCATATAATTGTTCCATAATCTGAATTTGCATTTCTATGTCATCTTTAAAGAAATATCCTGAAGTTAAAAGCATTTCACCAGCTGAAAACCAGTCTAATGCACTTGGATTATCCATAATATTCACACTTTCGATAATATTATGGAGCCCCTCATTTCCAGACACTAATTTTAATTCTTCAAATGTAGATAGATTTAGGAATTTTTCTACTGTTAACATCTTTTACCTCCTCGAGTACATTTCAATAGTTGGATACTATGCACAATGTTTTTCGAATATATTGGTATACATTGGCTAATGACTATCGTGTAAGCGGTTGCTATTATTAGGTTAACATAAATACCAGCGAATAAATATTCAATAAGAAAACTATACTTTTAATTTATGTTATTAGCAACTAATTTCAAAGGAGGAGAAAAATGAGTATTAAAGCATTAATCAAACGAAATACTTATTTAGATTCAATCACATTGATGTCCATTTCAAATGATGCCAATCAGATTGAAGGTGTTAAGCAAGCAATGATTGGTATGGGAACTGAGATGAATAAAGAAGTGATAAGAGATGTTGGACTAATTACTGCAGAAATAGAAGAAGCCAAGACTGGCGATTTAATAATTGTTATCGAGACAGAAGATGAGAATGAGTTAGATCATGCTTTAGATGAAGTACAACAATTATTGACAAAGAAAGACAAGAAGAAAGAAAGTGATGTGGTCTTTCATACCATACATGAAGCAGCATCAAATTTAGAAAATGCAAATCTAGCTGTTATTTCTGTCGGTGGTGAATTTGCTGTAAGAGAAGCACGAAAAGCACTTGATGAAAACTTACATGTGATGCTTTTCAGTGACAATATTTCAATAGAAGATGAAATTGAATTAAAGAACTTAGCACACGAAAAAGGGTTACTAATGATGGGACCAGATTGTGGGACAGCCATTATTAATAATGTAGGACTTAGTTTCGCAAATAAAGTCAGAAAAGGAAATATCGGCATCATCGGAGCTTCTGGTACAGGAAGCCAAGAAATGAGTGTTCGAATCCATGAATTTGGTTCTGGAGTTTCTCAACTCATTGGGACTGGTGGACGTGATTTAAGTGATGAAGTTGGCGGAATCATGATGATAGATGCCCTCCATGCACTGGAAGAGGATGAAGAGACGGATGTGATTGTCCTCGTTTCAAAACCACCCGCAAAAAATACGGAGGCTAAGGTTTTATCT
>CAMYQS010000097.1 GCA_947296835.1 uncultured Atopostipes sp. | reverse complement strand
TGGATATATATGGGTACTTTGAAGATAATTCTTTCAAAAAGCGTGAAATAAGTACAGGCGGAAGCATGCCGCAAATGCTCGTACTGCTGCCGTTAGAAGATTATAACAATTCGACTGGTTTATCTGAGACGTTAGAAGAGGATGAAATTTTCGTACGTGCAGCAGGAATAGATTTAGATTCAGATGTATTCGAACTAGGTGATCGTTCGTTTGAAATGAAAGAATTAGAAGAGCTACCAATTTATTTAGACGCGAATGTGAACTTGGTTGACATGTTAATCGCTGTCGTCCCGAACGCACAAGTTGTGGATGAAATAGCCGCATTCTACAATCCAAATGAAGATGAATACTCAACGAATTGGATGGCTAATATCTTTTGGTCGACGGATGTACCAGAGGATGAAAGCTTATCTTACGCACAAACAATGAATGATAAAATTGGAGACCATGGATTAGAATTAGGCGCATTCTACGATTCACGAGAGGCTAACCGTGAAGAGTGGTTGAGTATGAACGGTGGATTCTTATTCCTAGGTTTATTCTTAGGAGGATTGTTTACAATCGGTGCAGCGTTAATCACATACTTCAAACAAGTTTCAGAAGGATACGATGATCGCGAACGCATTCAAATCATGCAAAAAGTAGGATTAGATAAAGAGACCACTCGAAAAGCAACACGATCACAAATTGTTTGGATGTTTACAATGCCAATATTAGTTGCTTCACTGCACACGGCATTCGCATTTCCAATTTTACAAAAAATGTTAATCCTATTTGGAATCACCAGTAAGATGTTGTTACTATCTGTGACAGTTGGCGTCGTAGTCGGCTTCGCCTTAATCTACTGGATTATTTACCGCATCACATCAATCGTCTATTTAAATATCGTCGAATAATTAGAAAGGGAAGCAGCTGAAAAGTTGCTTCTTTTTTTGTTTTTTTTAGGGGGAGGTCAATGAGTTGATTCTCTTATTTAAAATATTATTAGGCAAGTTCACATACAAAATTGTATTTAATTAAGGTTTGAGTTATACTGAGAGCGATTACCATGATATAGAGGTTACCGTAAAAGACAAAAAAATAGCTAGCTTTCGCTAGCTATTATATCATCTAAATGATTACCTCAATGAGGCGATAAAGCAGAAGCTTTATTTTAACTCAGAGTGTAATTCTTAATGGTATTCAAACAACTCTTTTCTTTACTTCTTCGGAAGCTTGGTTTTAGAAGAGTGTAATTCTTAATGGTATTCAAACTTATTCCTAATCAAGAAATGGCTGAAATATGTTTTAGAAGAGTGTAATTCTTAATGGTATGTTTATATTATTGTTCCCACAAAATTGATTCACTGTGATCAAACTGTCACTTTCATTACATTCATTAAAATAGAGTCTCACTCCAATTAATTGAATTGATTTTGCTTGATAAATCAGAGCAAACCCTATATTATTTAGGTTCTAAGTTTCTAGTATTGGAAGTAGGATTGTAATGAAAACTAAGAATCAACGTTTGACTGAAGTGTTATTTATCATCTACTTACTTGCGTTAGTTTGGATCATTGTTTTTAAAATGGAATTTTCTTTTGCAGATATTAATGACATGCAGAACTTAAATTTAGATCCGTATTCCGCACCTGCACGAATTAATGGTGAGGTGGTATATGAAGAGATCTACTTTAATATACTCGCGTTTTTACCGTTTGGGTTATATCTAGGTATTTTATTTAAAAAATGGAATGTTTACCAAAATATCTTGGTATTCTTATTGGTTAGTCTATCGTTTGAGATTGTTCAATATATCTTTGCGATAGGGGCCTCTGATATTACGGACGTCATTAACAATGTTTTAGGTGGAATTATTGGGATGATTTTATTTAAGCTATTGAATTTTTTTATAAAAAATAGTCATCGAGCCCACAAACTGATCAACATTTTTGCTGCAGTTGGAACAGTTTCAGTGGTCATTGTCTTATTCATCTTAAAAATAACATAGCGATTTCATTTCGTAATCGCTCAAATATTGATGGTTAATCTGATTATTCGTAAATTAGCAGATAAATAAAAAAAGACGAGCTCACATTGAGTTCGTCTTTTTAATTTGATTAATTATATTCTTGTTGAAATGCGGTAATATCCTCATAACCAGCTTCTAGAATTCCACCGATTTTCTTGTATAAAGGAATTAGCTTTTCGTAAATGGCAACATTTTCTGAAATCGGTTGATTAATTTCAGACGTGCCAATAATTTGAGCGGCTTCTTTTAGAGTTTTCATTTCACCCAAAGCATAGCGGCCAAGTAAAACGGCTCCTAAGGCTGAGCTTTCAACCGTTTGTGAAATGTGTAATTCCGTGTCAAAAATATCCGCAAGCATCTGACGCCATAAGTTTGATTGCGCAAAACCACCGGAACCATGAATCTTATCCGGCTTGCCGATGAAGGGCTCTAACGCTTGATACACTAAGTGTAAGTTCAAGTTAATGCCTTCAAGAACGGCGTGCATCATGTGTGCTTTTTTGTGCGGTAGAGCGAAACCGTAAAATGAGCCTTTTGCGTTCGCATTCCATAGAGGGGCACGCTCGCCTGATAGGTAAGGGTAGAAAAGTAAACCTTCTGAACCTGGTTTCACACTGCTAATTTGTTCGGCGATTAAGTCATATAGATTGCCGTCCGTTTCTTTGGCAGTAGCTGCTTCAACGCCTCCAAATTCTTCAATCATCCAGTTGTAAATCATCCCGCCGTTATTAACTGGCCCACCAACGACCCAATGATTTTCAGTTAGGGCATAACAGAATATACGCCCTTCTGGATCTGTGATCGGTTTATCGGTAACCGTTCGAATGGCACCACTTGTCCCAATCGTCAATGCGACAACACCGGGTTCAATTGCATTCACACCAAGGTTTGCGAGGCAACCATCATTGGCACCAATCACAACGGGTGTTTCCGATGCAATACCTAATTCAGCAGCCATTTCAGCCTTCATATTTGTAAAGACTTCGGTTGTGGGGACCACTCTTGGCAATTGCTGTACTGTAATCTGGGTTGTAGCTAGAGCTTCGTCGTCCCAATCGAGTGTGTGGATATTAAATAAGCCTGTAGCGGATGCGATTGAATAATCGACAACGTATTCGCCAAACAGTTCATGGAAGACATATTCTTTAATCCCAATAAATTTAGCAGCTTTATTAAATATTTCAGTTTTTTCTTCGCGTAACCAAATCAATTTTGAAAGAGGGGCCATCGGATGAATCGGCGTCCCGGTCTTTTCATAAATTGCTTGACCATTTGTTTCCTTCAACTGCTGTGCTTGTGCTTCACTTCTTTGGTCTGCCCATGTAATTGAGGCAGTTAATGGGGTTCCCATTTCATCCACAGCAATGAGGCTATGCATCGCGGCACTAAAAGATAAAAGTTTAATGTTTTCTGGTTTTAGCTTCGCTAGTTGAATCGCAGTCTGAACGGAAATTTTAACTGCTTGCACAATTTCATCTGGATCTTGTTCGGCCGCTTTCGGTTCGGGTGTGAGTAGTGGATAAGCCACTGAAAATTCTTGAATTGTTTCACCCGCATCTGAAAAGATAACCGCCTTTGTGCTCGTAGTTCCGATATCAATTCCAATCGAATAAGTATTCATAAGTAGTCTCTCCAATGCATTAAAATCTGTCTATGGTATTAAAATAACACAAAAGACTTAGTCATTGGAAACAACTGCGTGTCCACCAAATTGATTTCTTAATGAAGCCACAACTTTTCCACTGAATGTGTCGGTCTCTAATGAGCGGTTTCTAGCCATCAGTGACATAGCAATAACTGGAGCTGCAACTTCGTATTCTAACGCCGTTTCAACTGTCCATTTTCCTTCACCAGAAGCATGAACAATTCCTTTAATCTCATCTAAGTTTGGATCTGCGGCAAATGCGTCTTGCATTAATTCCATTAACCATGAGCGGATAACTGATCCATGGTTCCAAACGCGGGCAATTTCTTCATAGTTAAAGTCATATGGGCTTGCTTCAAGAATATCGAAACCTTCACCCATTGCTTGCATCATTCCGTACTCAATTCCATTATGGATCATTTTTACAAAGTGTCCACTTCCTGATTTACCGGTGTATAGGTAACCATTCTCGATTGAAACGTCAACGAAGATTTGTTCCGCTTCTTTAACAACATCTTCGTCTCCACCAACCATCGTACATGCTCCATGACGCGCACCTTCTGTACCACCACTTGTTCCAACGTCAATGTAGTTAATGCCTGATTCTTTAGCTGTTTCGTAACGACGAATCGTGTCTTTGTAGTTCGCATTTCCACCATCGATAATAATATCATCGGCAGTTAAGTAAGATGAAATTTGAGTGAAGACACTTTCCGTAGCGTCTCCAGCTGGTACCATCATCCAAATAATACGTTTTTCATCAAATTTACTGGCTACATCTTCTAAAGATGACGCTGGGATAGCGCCATGTGATGCGGCTTCTTTTACTAAGTTCTCGTCTAAGTCAAACGCGACAATCTCATGTCCGTGTTCCATCAAGTTTAGTGCTAAGTTCATACCCATTTTTCCTAATCCACAAATTGCTAGTTTCAAATCTAAGCCCTCCTGAAATTTTATTTCTTAACTGTAGTATACGAAAGAATATTATTTCTTTCAAGGGGTATAGAGAAAAATATTTCTTTTTGTTGAAATTCCCTCTATACTTAGTGTAAGAATGCCACAAGGAGGTAACTATGAAAGAGACATTGAAAGATAAGAATATCCGCATGCGCATTAAGTCACTGGCATCAAGTTTTAGTGAGAAAGAGAAACGGATTGCTGATTTCATTTTAAAAGAACCTGAAAAAATTATTCATGGGACCATTAACCAAATCGCGGCTGAAACAGAATTAGCAGACTCAACGGTCTTCCGTTTTTGTAAACGACTAGGGTATAGCGGTTTTCAAGAGTTGAAAATAGCCTTAGCATCGGATCAAAGCAATAGCATGCAAGAAATTCACCAGCGTGTGACTAAGCATGATGATGAAAAAACAGTCCTTGAAAAAATATTCCAATCCAACGTTCAGACGTTAATGGATACATTAGAAGTCATTGATGAAACAGCTTTTAGTCAAGCGGTCGAAAAGATTGTTGCCGCAGATTCGGTCACGTTTTTTGGATTTGGTGGATCCAACTCAGTCGCGATGGATGCGTATCATAAATTTATTCGTACGGGTTTATCCGTGAATTACCAAGTCGATTCCCATTTACAATTGATGACGTCATCCCAGATGAATGAAGGGGATATCGCGATTTTAATATCACACACAGGGCACACGAAAGAAGTACTTGAAATATTAGACATCTTGAAAGCTAAAAATGTTTATACAATAGGAATTACTGGTTTTGCGGAATCCCCATTGAACCGCGATGTTGATTTATCTCTAAACACGTTATCAGAAGAAACAGATTTTCGTTCAGAAGCGTTAGCTTCTCGTATTGCGCAGTTGAGTATTTTAGATGCTTTATATGTCAGCTTGATGATGAAGATGGGGGACCAAGCACAGGATTCCCTCGATACAATTCGTCAGGCGATTCACATTCGACGTCTGAAATAAGGACGCGCGTAAGTAGAAAGGAGTATTTTGTTGGATTTAAATAAATTTACTTCCGGTAAAAACTTAACCGATTTAGAATTATCGATTTTAGATTATGTCGTTGAGAACATTGAAGCGATACAGGATTTAGGAGTACGCGATA
>CAMYQS010000096.1 GCA_947296835.1 uncultured Atopostipes sp. | reverse complement strand
GACTCAACACCATGTACAAATCCAGTTTGGAAACGGTCGATAACTGCACCTTCTATACCACCGATAAATCCAATTTGATTTGTTTCAGTAGTCAATGCTGCTGCAACACCTGCTAAGAATGAGTTCTCATGGTCACGGAAGTTTAATGAAACAACGTTTGGTAAGTCTACCACACTATCAACAATACCGTACCAACGATCTGGGTTTTGCTCCGCAACAGTAGTAATAGGATCTTCTAATAAGAATCCAATTCCATAAATGATGTCATATCCATCTTGAGTTGCTGTTTGTAAGTTTGAAACATACTGGTCTTCAGTATCTGATTGGTAGTAGTTAACTGCGTCATCGCTGAAGCTGTTATCTGTAGCCCAAGCTTGCATACCTTCCCACGCTGATTGGTTAAATGAACGGTCATCTACCCCACCAGTATCCGTAACCATTGCAATTGAAAATTCTTCTGTATCTGCTGAATCTACTGCATCTGTGTCAGTATCACTATCTGTGTCACCATTTCCACAAGCAGCTAATAATAAAGCTGATGCTCCAAATAAAGCTAATTTCTTAAAATTCGACATAACATAACTCCTCCATTTTTTTACATAGTTTCACAACAATGTAAATTTTATGTAACTTTTTCTTTCAAATACATAATAGCATTCTTGGTCAAAAAATGAAAGACCTAATAACAACTTTGTAAACGTTATTATAAAATACTTTTTATTTGTAAGCGTTTATTATCCGAACATTAACAATTAAACATTGATTAATAGGGATTTTATTAAAAAAATGCTCTACTTACTTTTTTTGTAAATAGAGCAGAAAGTTTATTCATTTTGTTGGCAATTTTCATCAAACAAATTATTTTCTTCTAGAACTGATGAAATTAGTACGTCTCTTGGTTTTGATCCATCTTGTGCTCCAACAATTCCATTTGCTTCTAAATCATCCATAATATTTGCTGCTCGGTTGTAACCAATGCGCAACCTACGTTGTAACAGTGAAATACTCGCCGTCTCTAGTTCTCGTACAACCTCTAAAGCTTCACCATATAGTTCGTCACTTCCTCCGCCGTTCCCTACTTTTGGTTCTTCGGTCGGAATCATTTCTTCTACATAGTTTGGTTCTTGTTGGTCACGTACAAAATCAGTAATCGATTGAATTTCATGATCTGATACATAAGCACCCTGAACACGCCTTGGTTGGTTTGAACCCATAGGTAGGAACAACATATCTCCACGTCCCAATAGTTTCTCTGCACCATTTGCATCTAATATCGTACGAGAGTCCGTTCCACTTGATGTCGCAAAAGCTACTCTTGACGGAACATTCGCTTTAATTAATCCTGTAATAACGTCTACACTTGGTCTTTGTGTAGCTAAAATCATATGAATTCCAGCCGCTCGGGCCATTTGTGCTAAACGAATAATCGAATCTTCTACTTCTTTCGCCGCAACAACCATCAAATCGGCTAACTCATCAACGACTACTACTATATAAGGGAGTTGAGGTGGAACATTTTCTTCACCCGACTCTTTCATTAATTTTAGGTGTTCATTGTATGAATCTAAATTTCGTGTTCCACTCATCGCAAAAAGTTCATAACGTTTTTCCATCTCATCTACTACGTTTTGCAAGGCACGTGCTGCCTTTTTAGGTTTCGTTACCACTGGAGTTAATAGATGTGGAATTCCCTCATAGACGTTTAACTCAACCATTTTAGGGTCAATCAGCATCATTTTAACTTCGTGTGGCTTTGCTCGCATTAATAAACTTGTAATAATAACGTTGATTCCAACTGACTTACCTGATCCCGTTGCACCCGCAATTAATAGATGGGGCATCTTTGCTAAGTTAGCAATTGCTAAATTACCTGCAATGTCTTTACCTAGTGGTACTTCTAGTGGATGTGGATACGATCCTTGTTGCATTTCTTTAATCATTTCAGAATAATGAACAACCGTAATTTCTGAGTTTGGAACTTCGATACCAATTAATGCTTTTCCAGGAATAGGTGCTTCAATCCGAATATCTTTTGCAGCTAGGGCCAGGGCTAAGTCATCTGACAACCCTACAATACGACTGACTTTTACACCGACAGCTGGTTGAATTTCAAATTTCGTAACAGATGGTCCTAAATTGGCTTTTACAACTTTTGCATCTACGCCAAAACTTTCAAATGTTTCTTCTAACACTTTAATATTTCGTTCGATTATCGAATACTCATTACTTTGATCTGGAGCTTCATGTTCTTCTAACATCGATAAAGGCGGAAGTTTATAGTCTTCGTTTTCATCGTCTGAAACAAAGTTAATTGTCATATCCTCTTCAACTGCCTCTTCTTCATCAATACTCGGCTCTTCGGGCAAGTGAATATCTCCTATAGGAAGAGATGTTTGTTTCATCCCCTCAATTGGAACAGGCTCTCGTATAATTTTCTCTTCCGGAACAAACACTTCATTCTCTTTTGATTCTTTCTTTTTAGAAGACTTCGGCTTACGTTTTTCTTTTTGATCCATCTCTACATTATTTTGGATCATCTCTTTCAATTTCATAAAGCCATTCTTTATACTATTGAACAATTTCTTTACGATGTTTTTAATGGATGTAAATAACGTCTGGTAAGAAAATTCACCAATACTCATCACGCCAATAAAGACAATAATGCCGATAAAAATATATGTCCCAATATTTGCAAAAAGAAAGTATGTTATCGAATAGAATAATGCACCTATCATCCCACCACCAAGTGAGGAACTAATAATTGTATCATTAAACAAATCTAAAAAGCGTTGCCACGTTGCAGATAGGATGTTTACATCTGCTTCCATGATTGGCTCAAACAATTTTAAATGAAGAAAAACTAATAGTGCACTATACAACATTATCGTTCCGAACAAACGATTCACTTTAAATTTTGGATTCTTACCATAAAAAATATAATATATACCTAATAAAATACCAAATACTGAAAATATTGGATACGTCTCACCAACAAATAGTCGGATGACATTCGCAAAGAAACGACCAACAAATCCAAACTCTCCTATTGCCAAGACACTGATAAAGATTAAAATTATTCCTATTACTTCTATAGAATAACCTTTTTTCTTTTTAGTTACTCGTTTACGTGTTTTAGCCAACTATATCACCTTACTCTCTATAAATTACTTTTTCATTATATCATGAATGAAAATATTTTCAGCGAATAATCTACAATGTATATAAGATTCACTATATTTGCGATGAATACCAATAAACGGTAAAATTGTAGTAATTAAAATCTAAAGGAGGCAAAATGAATGGTTTCTATATTCAATAGTTTTTTTAATAAGGATAAAGAAAACAGAAAACCTGGTAAGATTATTTATACCAATGAACGTCCTGAAAATAATGATGAGATAAAATTTAAAGCAAATATTTATGGCCAAGTTCAAGGAGTGGGCTTCCGGTACACAACAACACATCTAGCAAAGAAAATGAATGTTAATGGAATGGTCCGAAATGAAAGTGATGGCTCGGTATACGTTGAAGCTGTCGGAGAAAAAGAAAAGATTGAACAGTTTATAGATGAACTCGCAAAAGGGCCATCTCCTAGTGCTGACGTAGACAAAATAGAAATTTCATATGATTCTTCCATTACAGACTATAACGGTTTTGGTGAACGCCATTGAAAAACTTAAGTTATTACTGTATTATCTATACTATCAGAATTTTAGAATGGAATGAAAAATGTGAACACTCGTAGAATAAGTACTCGCACGAAGAAGTTTTTATTATCGGGAGGTCTTTTGACTACCCTATTGTTTCTATCAGGTTGTATGCGATTTGATCAAGAAACAGGAGCACCGCAAGGATTTTTATCAGAAATTGTTTATAATTTCTTGATTATTCCTTTAAGTCAATTCTTAGATGTTTTAGCTAATTTTGTTGGAAGTTATGGTTTAGCGATTATCGTCTTTACTATTCTATTCCGACTTGTTTTACTACCAATGACTTTCAAACAACAACGTTCAATGGTAGAAAACCAAATTAAGATGGCAGCCGTTCAACCGGTAACAGCAGAAATTCAAGCTGAAATGAAAGCAACAGAAGATGCTGCTGAGAAACAAGCATTAAACATGGAATTAATGGAAGTTTACCGTGAAAATAATGTTAGTATTGGAAGCCAGATTACTGGATGTTTCCCATTACTCTTACAAATGCCTATCTTCGTTGCAATGTTCCAAGTATTACAACGTTCTGACGCTATTGCCAACTCAACGTTTTTAGGTATTAACCTTGGTGAAACAAGTATGGCACTTGCATTAGCAACTGGATTAATCTACTTTATCCAGTCTCGCTTAATGGTTAAAGCAATGCCTGAAGAGCAGCAAAAGACTGCTGGAGCAACAATGTATGTTACACCAGTTATGATGGCATTTATCGGTTTCTCAAGTCCGGCAGGTATTTCACTTTACTGGATGATTTCTGGACTATTCAGTCTTGGACAACAATTCTTTAACAACTACTACTTCAAACCAAAAATTGAAGCGGAAGTTAAAGCAGAAGTTGGCGACTTAAAAATTGAGCGTAAAAGAAAAAACCCAGCTAAAAAAGTACAAAATGCAGTAGAAGTTTCTGAAGAGAATAAACCAGCAAACAGAAATAGAAATAGAAACAACCGTAATGCTGGAAAACAACAACGTAATAGAAAATAATATGCAAAAAATCTCCTCAAAATTGAGGAGATTTTTTTTATGCTTTAATTTGAACTAATGGTAAATGTATACGGAAAATTGAGCCATGGTCTACAATACTACTTACAGACACTTGCCCACCGTATCCTTCTACTAACTCTCTAACAATTGGAAGTCCTAACCCAGTACCGCCTTTTTCACGACTACGGGCTTTGTCCACTCGGTAAAATCGGTTGAAAATTTTACTTAAATCATCTTCTGACATACCTGATCCAAAATCTTGAATCGCAATATCAATTTGATTTTTACTAACACCTAGTGAAATATGAATTTCTTTTCGTTCAAAAGAGTATTTAATGGCATTATCTAGAATATTAACAAGGACTTGTTCCAAGTGATTACGATACATATTGACGTATAAATCATCATTAAAATCTTGATCAACATTAATAATGAATTCTGGATACAACATTCGATAATTTGACGTTATCTGCAAGATGAGTTCTCCAACATTCGTTATTTCATTTTTGTAATGCACATCGATTTCATGTGCTCTTGATAAATCAAGCATCTCTTGCACTAATGATTTCATACGTTTTGTTTCTTGAAGCGAAGCGACTATCGATTCTTCTAAAATTTGCGGATCGTCTTTACCCCAGCGATTCAACATTTTTAAATGCCCTTCAACTACCGCTACCGGTGTTCTCAACTCATGAGAAACATCTTCCACAAACTCTTTCTGATTTTTAATATTTACTTGCATCAAATCAACCATTTCATTGTACGTACGAGCTAATTTTGAAAACTCATTATTACGGGTCCCTTCATCTAAACGAACATCTGAGTCCAAGTTCTCTTGGATGGATTCCATCGCTGTTGTTAAACTCGTTATGGGACGCACAAATGAATTTACAAGCAATAATCCAATAATGGCACTAAAAATCAACGCAGCTATTCCGATGATAACGATAAACCCTTGAATTTCAGCAGTCATTTCATGAAACCCCTCTAGGGTATGAATAACCTGAACATGTCCAACTAGATTATCATTGTAAACGGAATAAATCGGTTCAGTCATCGATAAGGCAGACCCATATGGCCC
>CAMYQS010000095.1 GCA_947296835.1 uncultured Atopostipes sp. | reverse complement strand
CCCCCTTTTTTTTTTCACGCAGCAGAGGGCAAACGAGCTTGCGTCTTGTCTCGTTGGCTCGGAGTTGTGTATAAGAGACTGTACATAAGGGTTACATACAGGAAAATTGAAAAAATAGGTGGAACTACTGAGAGAGCGGATGATGAAGAGGTCGCTATTAAATTTCAAGAAAACATCCCAAATATTTATCAAATCGACTATCAAATTGGTGGGTACTTTGAGGGAAATGAAAAATATCGTTTAACATTTGAGGCGGATCAAGTCATTGCGACAAAGCACCATAGTCATGAAAAGTCCTCTCCAATAAATGCTGTTATCGATAATAATACATTCTTGAAAGAATTCTCAGCTTTACATATTGGTGAGTGGCGCGATGCTTATGCGGATAGTGATTATGGTGAAGAAGTCATGGATGGAACGACCTGGAGTTTGAAAGTTCATTTCTCTGGTGAAATGAACACCACTGAATTTGTCGGTTCTAATGCATTTCCATATAACTTTGGAACTTTAGACCAGTTAATAAAGAAAATATTTAACAAATAAAGATTTATCGAATGGAAGGTGTGATTTAAATTTACTTAACTGAAAATATAACAACACTTGATTTTGAAACAACGGGATTCAGTGCGGAACGCGATGAGATCATCCAAGTTGGTGCGATAAAATATCGAAATGGCATTGAAGTAGCACGATTTGATCGTTTTGTACAACCGCGTCAAGTCATTCCATATCGCATTACGCAATTAACTGGAATTACGGAACAGATGGTTCAGGATGCACCACCTTTAGCACATACGCTAATCGAACTATATGATTTTTTGAAAGGTGAGACGATTGTAGCGCATAATGCATCGTTTGACATGCGATTTTTACGAGAGAACTTTTACCGTCACGGGATTCCTGATGATAATTATCCAGTAATTGATACCGTAAAAGTAGCTCGTCAGTCTAACTTAGCCGTTCCGAATTTCAAACTTGAAACCCTAAAGACTTTTCTAAATATCCAAACAGCTTCCCATTCAGCGATTAATGATTGCTTTGTGACCGGAAGTTTATACTATTACTGTAAGAAATTACAGCAGTTATAATAGAGACACTCTGAAACTTTAAGTAGTTTTGAGAGTGTTTTTTTATTGGAAAATTTTAGCCATAAAAAAGCCCGTTTCCAATATAGAATTGCAAACAAAACTTTTAAAACTACTATTTATAATGCATGGAGGTACGTAATTATAAAAAAGAAGACCTAGATTTGAGTCTAGATCTTCCATAGATATTCATTTGTACTATTTGACAAAGAACTATTATTTATTGTTTAAAGCTGAACTTAATACGTTTGTACTTTTCACGGATAGATCATTTTTTAATGTGTTTAGGTACCATTTGAAGATTAAAACATAAACAACAAATGATACAGCTGCTATAGCGATTAACTTGAAGTCTAATGTATCAGCTGTCATTCCAACGAGCATCGCAAGCATTTTTTCAACTGGCATCGAGTCAACTGAACTAAATAGTTGTCCCTGTGCAAGACCTTCTGGGAAAGTTCCCATTGCGATAGATGTCTCTGTTAAGAATGGAGCGATCAACGTAGCTGCCCATAAGAATAATGGAATTAAAATTGTTCCAATCAATGTCATTCGAATTACTCGACCTTTTGTGACAAGTAATAAAGCAGGAGTCAAAACAGTTAGAATAATTCCACCAAGAGGAAGAACATTGTTTCCTGGAAGAACCATCGCAACTAGTAATAAAATAGGTGCTAAAATATTCGCAACCGCCCAGATTTCTGCACGAGAAGCTAGGATTGGCCAATCAATTGCAACAAGTAATTTACGACCACGTAATCTCTTACTCATCATCGTAGAAATTCCACTTGATAAAGGTTCAATTGCTGGACCAAACCATCCACCGACAAGACCAAATAACTCAAGAGCAACTCCAGCTGTGAAGGCTAAAGTAAAGATTTCAGGAACACTTTGCTGGCCTAGAACACCAATAAATACTCCAAGGTAAACACCAATAGCAAATTTACTACCCCAGAAACCAATCTTTTTATTAAGAGTTTCCGCATCGAAGTCAAATTTATCGATAAAAGGAATAAATTTATCAATTAATTTATTTAAAATCATAGCAAGTGGCGCTACAAGTAGAGAAGGGTGAGCAGTTGTAGTTATGTTGTCCTCGTCATAATCTAGTAACTCGTTAATAGTTGGTTTAATCGCATCCGCATTAAACAGCATTAAAGCATAAATGAAGACAACGAATAATGATGTAACAAAGATATTGTCACCTGAATAGTAATTAACTAATAAACCAAGTACTGAAAGATTCCAAATATTAAATAAGTCAACGTTTAGTGTATCAGTAACTTTCATAAACAGCATTACTAAATTAGTAATGATACAAATAAAGGCAAAGTAAAGCGTATACACTGAACCCCAAGTAATGACTGCTAAAGGAGCCCAACCTAAATCGGTGATCGATAAATTAACACCAGTCGATTCGACAAAGGCATTTAAAGCAGGTCCAAAACTAGATGTCAGTAGAGAGATAACGGCGCCCATTCCTGTAAGTGCAATGGCCATACGTAGACCACCTTCAAGCGCTTTCGAAAACGATACACCAAATAAAAGTGACAGGACTGTAATGATGATGAACATCATAGCAGAACCACCTAAGCTAATAAAAAAATTGAATCCATCGTTCAATATATCTATAAACATGAATAAATCCTCCTAATATTATCTAAATAGTTTCGTAATCGGTTACGTAAGTTTGCGGGTGAAATTATCATAGAGCATATTTAATTTAATTGCAACCCCTTTCTAAAGTGTCTCTTGACATATAATTTAGAATCTTGTATATTTGGTTCGTAAACGGTTACGGGATGTTTGGGGGAAATATTATGGCAACTATAAAAGATGTAGCAAAACTAGCTGGTGTATCGACAGCAACAGTTTCGCGGGTTATCAATGGTAAAGGCGAAGCGGCACCTGAAACCATTGAGAAAATATTAAAAATAGTAGAGGATTTAAACTATAGACCTAGCAGCGTGGCAAAAAGTTTATCTAAAAGGGAATCGAATCTTATAGCTTTATTAATTCCTAATTTGAATAATCCATTCTTTAGTGAATTAGTACAGACTATAGAGGTAGCAGCCAATAAAAAAGGCTATCAGATTTTTTTATGCAATAGTGAAGACGATCGAGAGAAAGTTGAATACTATTTAGAAACAATGAAGGATAATTATGTCATGGGCGCTATTATTAACTCGCTTCATGTAACAGAAAAAGACCTAGAAAGACTAGAAGTGAATGGCATTTCAACGATGACAATTGATAGAGCTCAATTCTCGCATGCCTATTCTGCCTTAGCGGTAGATCATATACACGGTGGTTATTTAGCAACCAAACATCTTATTGAAACAGGTGGGGCTAAAAAAATAGCCTTTCTATCCGGGCCAGAAGACGAGAGTAGTTCTCAAGATCGTTATCAAGGGTATTTGAAAGCGATTAGCGAAACCGACGCTGAACACATCGTTAAGCTCTATGGATTATTTGATGTTCAAAGTGGTTACCAAGCAAGCTATGACTATTTATCTGAGCACACAGATATTGATGGCATAGTTTGTTCGAACGATGCCATGGCATATGGTGTTATACGAGCGTGTGCTGATTTAGGTATAGACGTTCCTCAAGATATTAAAATTATAGGATATGACGATACAGTAAATACTAAGTTTTCAATTCCGCGTCTGAGTTCGATTAGTCAGTTTCAGTCAAAATTAGGAGATCTTATTATTAACGAGTTAGAACGAGTTGGGAAAAAGAATCTTAAACCGAAAAAATATGAAACTGAACCTGAACTTGTCGTGAGAGAAACAACTAAAAAGGAGAAATAATATATGTATAAAATTGGACCATCATTGATGTGTACAGATTTAGGAAATGTAGAAAGAGATATTAAAGAATTAGATGAAGCAGGAGTAGATTTTTACCATATTGATATTATGGATGGTACATTTGTACCGAATTTTACATTGGGTCCTGACTTTGTTAAAGCGGTTAGAAACTTAACTGATAAGCCATTAGATATCCATATTATGACAGAAAAACCAGAACGATTTATCGATTTATTTCATGAAGCAGGTTCAGATATGATTGCTATTCATGCTGAAACAACAAATAACTTACAAGGTACTCTGTCTAAAATACAAGATTTAGGTATGAAAGCTGGAGTAGCAATTAATCCTTCAACACCTTTAGATGTGTTGGAGTATGTCTATAACGTAACCGATTACGTAGTCGTTATGACGGTGAACCCAGGATTTGCTGGCCAAACGTTTATCCCAGAAATGTATGATAAAATTGCCCAATTAAAAGAAGAAATTACTAAAAGAAACTTAGAGATTGAAGTCATGGTTGACGGGAATATCGGTAAAGATACCATTCCGAAAAGTAAAGAAAAGGGAGCGACTTCATTTGTTGGAGGAACAAGCTCTGTATACAAGAGCGAAAATACATTAACTGAAAATGTTAAAAATACACGTAAATTGTTGAACGGGGGAGAATAAAAAATGTCATATGATGTAATTGTATTAGGTAGTATTAATTTAGATGTAAAAACGTTAGTCGCTAAATTCCCTAATTATAAAGACACAGCTTCTGCTAAGAGTATTGAAATGATTCCTGGTGGAAAAGGGTCTAATCAAGCGGTAGCAGTTTCAAGATTAGGCGGCGACATTGCCTTTGTAGGTGCAGTTGGACAAGATAGTGCAGGCCAACAAATGATTCAAAACCTAGAAAGTCACGGTGTTGAAACAGACTTTATTAAGCGTAGTTCATCAGAAGGAACAGGTACTTTCTTAGTTATGCTTGATGAAATAGGTGAAAATACGATGATCGGAACACTTGGTGCAAACGATACATTGACCAAAGAAGATATCGATCACGCGATGGACCAATTAGACGCTCCGGTTTTCTTATTACAAATGGAAACAAGTAAAGAATCGATTACAGCCGCTTTAGATAAAGCAAAAGAAAAAGGCATGTATATCATTCTAGATCCTGCTCCGGCAAATGGTTATTTCGAAGCTGCATTACCGTATGCAGACTGTGTAACGCCAAACCAACAAGAAACTGAAAAGATTACAGGAATTAAAGTGAACAACGTCGATGACGCAATTGAAGCAGCTAAAATCATTACTGGAAAAGGTGCAAAAAGCGTTGTTATTAAAATGGGTGCAAATGGAAACTTAGTGTATCAAAATGGTGAGACAGAATATATTGAATCTCACAAAGTTAAATCTGTTGATACAGTTGGAGCTGGAGATACATTTGCGGGTGGATTAGCTGTTCATTATGCTAAAAACAAAAATCTTGTAGAAGCAGTAAAATTTGCGAATAAAGCTGCGGCAATCAAAGTAAGTAGAATGGGTGGACAAGATGCCATCCCTACAGTTGAAGAACTGGCTCAAAAGATTTAACACTTTTGGTATGACATAAACACATAAAATGAAAAAAGAGTACGATTTCTGGTATTAACGACAGAACGCGTACTCTTTTTTTGTATTAGTCTATCGAGTTTCATCAATACGCTAAACAACACAGCAAAAATAAATCTTTTGATTGATTCTCTTTTTTAACGCTTATATTTTTTCGTGACCTATGTAAGCACTGGTAAATACTCGGTAAATCATGTGACCTTCGACTGGCTACAAGCAGACCATACGTAACAGTAGGCTCATCTACCCAACTAAGGAATGAGCAGCATTATTCCGATAAGACT
>CAMYQS010000094.1 GCA_947296835.1 uncultured Atopostipes sp. | reverse complement strand
TTGTATCCGTCGCACACCCCGTAATAATCAATCCTGTTGTCATCAATAAAAATAACTTGCGTAATTTCATGTGTATCTCTCCTTTTGTTTTTTGATAGAGATCCGTTCATTCGCTAAAAGGAGCATTCGAGTTTTGAAAGGCCCACCTTTCAAAAAAGCGAAAAAAATAGCCTATGCTCCAGACATAGACTCATCATCAAACTGCTTTGCCTCGAAACAGCCCATGTGTGTTATTAGCAAACTAAGATAAAGATCTGACTGCATACCTACGCATGATTACAGTGGCGGGACCGTGTTGGGATTGAACCAAACTTCCGTATCTTAGCTGTCTTTGAATGGTAATAATATCTATCTAAGCTTATTTTAGATGAAGTTTTTACGAAATACAAGTTATCCTTATTGTGAAATAAAACCCCCTAAAGCAGCCATAATTTTTGTGTGCGACCAATTTAGGGGACAATTTTATATTAAATTTAGAAGAGCTACCCAAATGAGCAGAAGAAAACCTTCACGATTTTTTCTGCTTATTGTTCTAAGACGACTTGCGCTACTACAGCGTTTTGCGAGTGGCTAATCGATATAAAGGCACGACCATTAAATGGACTTTTTTCTATATAAGGACAGCCCTGCTCGTCGTTTAACACGCTCACATTCTGGAAGCTGACGACCTTACCGATACCAGTCCCCATCGCTTTACTGAATGCTTCTTTTGCGGCGTAGCGGCCAGCTAAGAATTCTACTTTTCGTTTGTCACTGCGTAGTGCGTATAACTCAAGCTCATTCGCGGTTAAAATGCGCTCCACAATGCGGGGTGACTTCTCTACTACAGAAACCATATGATCCAAATCAACTAAATCTACACCGATTCCAGCAATCATATTGACTCACCCACTAATACTTTCTAAAACGGTCATAGCGTTTCGCTAATCGTGTATTGGCATCAACCGTTTTTAGATTCGCTAAAGCAGTCACGATTTCTGGGACTAAATAAGCGGCAAGTTCTTCGTTACTCATTTCAGCCTCGGGAATCACTCGGTCAATAACATCTAACTCAAGTAGCTCAGATGCGGTTAACTTCATCATCTCAGCTGCGTCGGATGCCAAACGCGAGTCTTTCCATAAAATAGAGGCAAAACCTTCCGGTGATAAAATCGAATAAATACTGTTTTCCAGCATCCAAACTTCGTCGCTCAATGCTAAAGCAATGGCGCCTCCACTACCACCTTCGCCTAAAATAATCGCAAGCGTTGGTACCGTTAGTTCGCTCATCGTTGTCAGGGCAGTCGCGATTGCTTCACCAATTCCGTACTCTTCCGATTCCGGCGTGGCATTTGCGCCCGCTGTGTTAATCAGCGTTAAGACCGGTCGATTAAACTTTTCGGCTTGTTTCATTAAACGTATGGCTTTTCGGTAGCCAGCTGGACCACTTGAACCAAAATTACGTCGGATATTCTCTTCGGTATTGCGACCTTTTTGAATCCCGATAATCGTAATCGGATCCGTTTTATTGATTAAACCAACTCCGCCGACAATCGACTTCTCGTCTTTCATCGCACGGTCACCATGTAGCTCGACAAAACCGGTACATAGTGCGTTAATCATTTCAATCGTTGATAAACGGTGAATATCTCGTGCTTTTTGAACTGTTTCATAAGCCTTCATTTATTCAACCGTCCTTTCTTTTTGGTGCACTTGTAGTAAAAAGTGCAAGCCTTGATGCTGCTTCTTACGCGATACGATGCGATCGATAAAACCATTTTCCAGCACCGTTTCAGCCTTTTGAAAGTCTGCCGGCAACTCCGATTTAATCGTTTGCTCAATCACGCGTTTCCCTGCAAAACCAACAATCGCAGCCGGTTCAGCTAAGGTAATATCCCCTTGCATCGCAAAACTCGCTGTCACGCCACCCGTTGTCGGATGCGTTAAAACAGGACAATACAATAAACCCGCTTGACTATGACGCGATACGGCTTGGGTTACTTTTGCCATCTGCATTAAGGACAAAATCCCCTCTTGCATCCGCGCGCCACCTGAAGCAATGTACAACACAACAGGCAAGTCCAATTCCGTTGCACGTTCAAATAAACGCGTCAACTTCTCGCCAACGACCGTCCCCATGCTCGCCATAATAAAACGGCTATCCATGACCCCAATCGCAAATGGCAGACCTTCTAGCTCCCCTTGGCCTGTTAGTACGGCTTCATTCATTCCGGTCAATCGCTGACCCTTATTAATTTTTTCATCATATCCTGGAAATTCAAGAGGATTCGCTGCGGTGATTTCTTGGTCCCACTCCCTAAACGTCCCCTCATCCATTAACCAGTCGACCCGCTCTCTTGCAGGAAACTGAAGATGATAGTCACATTTCGGACACAAGTAATCTTGACCAATCATACTTTTAAAAATAATTTCGTGACAGCCTGGGCACGCACTCGCTAAATCATCTGGGATCTGCGCGTGTCGCTGCTTCATTTCTTCAGTTCTTAAAGGTGTAATAGGTACATATTTTTTCTTCTTTCGAAAGAATCCCACGCTATAATCCTCCCCTATTGTTTCGCTTACTCATTTTCTTCCTGCCACTCTGGCATAAAGACTTCTTCCAACCATTTCACATGCACGTTCCCTGCAACCACATCTGGATGCGTTACTAACGCCTCTAATAAATCTACGTTCGTGTCGATACCATCCACCACAACTTCATATAAAGCACGCTCCATCAAAGTGAAGGCCTCTTCTTTTTCCGTTTGATGCGTAATGATTTTAGCAACCATTGAATCGTAAAATGGGGGCAGTGTGTAATCAGAATACAATCCCGTCTCAACACGTAGACCCATTCCGCCCGTCGGTAAGAACAAGCGTGAAATGTAACCACTAGAAGGTTGAAAGGCTTTATATGGGTTCTCCGCATTTAGGCGACTTTCAATCGCAAAGCCGTTAAATTTAATATCCGATTGCTCATACGCCAAAGGTTTACCTTCCGCGATTTCAATCTGGGCTTTTACAATATCAACACCGGTAACCATTTCTGAAATGGGGTGCTCAACTTGTAAACGCGTATTCATTTCCATGAAATAGAAGTTCTCGTCTTCATCTACTAGAAACTCAATTGTACCTGCGTTAGTGTAGCCAATTGCTTCGGCTGCTTGAACGGCAGCGGCACAAATCTTCTCACGCGTTTCTGGTGAAATCGTTAAAGCTGGTGCAAACTCAATCACTTTCTGATTGTTACGTTGTAATGAACAGTCACGCTCACCTAAGTGAATCACCTTGCCATGCTCATCCGCTAAAAGTTGCACTTCAATATGTTTGGCTGGGTAAATTGTACGCTCAATATAGAGATTACGATTGCCGTATATACTCTGCGTCTCATTTTGTGCTTGGATAAATTTAGACTCCAATTCATCGGCCGTATAAACCAAACGCATACCTTTTCCACCACCACCGTCTGCAGCTTTCACCATCAGTGGGTAGCCAATTTTTTCGGCTAACTGTCGCGCCTCTTCAACCGTGTAAACGAGATTCTTACCTCCAGGTACAATTGGAACACCTGCATTGCGCATCGTTGTACGGGCATTTTGCTTGTTCCCCATATTTTCAATAATATCGCTGCTCGGTCCAATGAACTTGATTTTCATTTCATCACAAAGCGAAGCGAAATCACTACGCTCAGATAAAAAACCGTAGCCGGGATGAATAGCATCCGCTCCGGTTACAAGGGCCGCACTCAAAATAGCTACGGGGTTCGCATAAGAATCCAATCCTTTTGCCGGACCGATACAAATCGCTTCATCCGCAAGCTCTGTATGAAGAGCATCACGGTCGGCCTCGCTAAACACAGCCACCGACGTGATACCCATTTCTCTTAACGCGCGGATCACACGAACCGCGATTTCTCCTCGATTTGCTACTAGAACTTTTTTAAACATAGTAACCGTCCTGTCTACGCTTGTTCTAAATCACTAATAATAAACGTCATTTTTGCTTCAGAAACTTTTTCACCGTATTGGTTTGTAATTGTTCCTTGACCGATACCCATTTGTGCTTTTAACTTCACAATTTCAACTGTAATCGTTAAAACATCACCAGGTACCACGTTTTTACGGAATTTTACTTTGTCGACTGCTGCTAAAAAGGCAATCTTTCCTTCAAAGTTCGGGCTCATTAATAATGGAATAGATCCCACTTGCGCCATTGTTTCAACTTGTAAAACACCTGGCATGATTGGGTTTCCTGGGAAATGTCCTTGGAAATATGATTCGTTAGCTGCAACGTTTTTCGTTGCAACAATGCGTTCTTCAATATCCAATTCCTCTACGCGGTCCACAAAAAACATCGGGAAGCGGTTTGGTATAATCTCCATAACTTCTTGTGAAGTCATGACTGGTTTCTTTTGTTGTGACATGTTGTCCTCCTAAATTCTATCCTTCGATACGCATGATCGCTTGACCATACTCAACGACTTCTTCATTTTCCACCAAAACTTCTGTAACAATACCAGAAACTGGGGCTTGTATTTCATTCATCAGTTTCATCGCTTCAACAATACAAATCACATCGCCTTTTTCGACGCGGTCGCCGACTTTAACGTAAGCATCTGTATCTGGTGTCGGTTGTAAGTACACAACACCAACCATTGGTGCTTCAACAGCTTCTCCCTTAGGTTCTGCTATTTCTTCTGTGGTTTCAGTTGCGGCAACTTCTGTTTCAACAGTCGTTTCAACAACGGTCTGTGGTTTTTCAACCGCTTCTTGGGTTGCACGAAGTTGTGGCACTTCTTTTGAAAGGATGACATGATGGGAATCCGTTTCATAATCGACATAAGCTAAGCTTGATTGATCGATATGAGTAATTAAATCTCTCAGTTCTTCGTATGTCATTCTACTCACCTGTCCAACGTTTGAAAGCTAAGACGGCATTATGGCCACCAAAGCCTAATGAATTTGATAGTGCAATATTAATTTCTTGTTCGCGTCCAACACCTGGAACGTAATCCAAGTCACACGCTTCATCCGCTTCAGCTAAACCTAACGTTCCTGGTATAAAACCATCTTGTAAGGCTTGTACGATCGCAACAGCTTCTACGCCACCTGCTGCTCCAAGTAAGTGACCAAAGTGCCCTTTTGAGCTTGAAATCGGAACGTTATAAGCATGCTCACCTAACGCATATTTAATCGATTGCGTTTCTGCTGAGTCGTTTGTAGGCGTACTTGTTCCGTGAGCGTTGATGTAATCAACATCCTCTACTTGAACACCAGCCATCTCAACTGCTGAAAGAATTGCCTCACCAGCTCCACTACCATCTGGTCTTGGTGCCGTCATATGGAAAGCATCACTATTTGAACCATAGCCGACAACTTCTCCTAAAATGTTTGCACCACGTGATTCTGCTGATTCTAAGGATTCTAAGAATAAGATTCCTGCACCTTCACCCATAACAAAGCCATCTCGATCTTTATCAAATGGACGCGAAGCTGTTTTTGGATCTTCACTTCGTGATAGGGCTGTTAAAACGTCAAATCCTGCAATACCAATTTCATTAATCGTCGCTTCTGTACCACCTGCGAAACAAGCATCTAAATCACCATTACGGATTTTTAGAAAAGCTTCACCGATTGCGTTTGTCGCACTCGCACAGGCTGTTACGATATCTAAACTAATACCACGTGCCCCGACTTTCATTGAAATATTTGCCGCACCCATATTCCCGATTGTTAACGGAACGAATAGTGGGTTTACGCGTTTTGGTCCTTTATCGAGCATTTTCTCGATACCGTTTTGAATTTCAAGTAAGCCACCGATTCCTGACCCTACGAGTACACCAACAC
>CAMYQS010000093.1 GCA_947296835.1 uncultured Atopostipes sp. | reverse complement strand
TATCTAACTTCTTGAGTAGGGCAATGAGGGCAGTGTTTGGTTCTTTTAAGTTGACTTGAATCTGGTTCACAGCTGGTTTCACTGTTGCGAATGCTTCCATTTCACGCAATAGTTTTTCATCAAAGTTTGAAACACCAATACTACGTAAAATACCTTTTTCATAATATTCTTCAAAAACTTCCCAAGTTTGTTGGAAATATTCTTTGTTTTCAATCGGGTGGTGAATTAGAAATAGATCAATGTAGTCTGTCTGGAAGTTACGTAGACTATTTTCAATCGTTTCACGTACATTTTCTTTTGTTGCGACATATTCGTCTTTATTCGGGATTTTTGTCGTAATGAAAAACTCGTCTCTTGGAATACCACTATTTGCAATTGTTTCACCGACACCTGCTTCATTTCGATATGAAATAGCTGCGTCAATGGAACGGTAACCTAACTCAATCGCATTTTTTAGTTCAGTGAAATCACCTGTTATTTCACCTTGATAAGCTTTATCTTTTTTACCGTACGTATTGGTACCTGTACCGACAATTGGCATTTTATGACCACTGTTTAATAGTATGTCTTTCATTTTATCCGCTCCTTCAATATTTTCTATATGTTTCATTTTACCAAAATAACTAGGGGACGCAAAGAATAGCAAATCAAAAAAAATAAACACTTACTTCTGTTTAGAAAGTAAGTGTTTATAGTTAGTTTTAGTTTAATTCCATGTCTGGAGTGATTTGACGGTTGTCATCGTTGAAGATGTCGTCGTTGAACGTACCTAATCGTTTAGAAGTGATAACTCCTGCGATGATACTGTCGTTAACGTTTAATGCTGTACGACCCATGTCAACGATTGGCTCAATTGATACCATTAAACCAATTATTTCGATTGGTAATCCTAAAGCACCAAATACGATTAATGAAGCGAATGTTGCTCCACCACCAACACCAGCTACACCAAATGATGAAATAACAACTGTTGTAATAATTGTTACCCAAACAACAGGATCTGTTAAGTCCATACCAACAACTGGTGCAACAACTGCTACTAACATAGTAGGGTAGATACCAGCACAACCATTTTGACCAATTGATAAACCAAATGTTGCAGCGATATTTGAAGTTGTTGAATCAACACCTAAAGCTTCTTTTTGAGTTGAGATGTTTAATGGTAATGCACCTGCACTTGAACGAGCTGTAAACGCAAAGCTTAATACGTTCCATGCTTTTTTCAAGTACTGAATTGGGTTAACACCATGGAACACTAAAATAATGCCGTGGATAATGAACATTACGATAATTGCAAAGTAACATGCGATTACGAATGTACCCATATTAATTAAAGCACTGATACTTGATGTTGCGACCATTTTAGTCATTAACGCTAAGATACCATATGGCGATAGACGTAAAACAAGAGTCACGATACGCATAACTAATGCGTGTAACGAGTCGATAATTGCTCTAAATGTTTCAGCATGTTTTGGTTGCTTACGAGCGATACCTAAGTATGCAATTCCCGTAATTGCTGAGAAGATAACAACACCGATTGTACTGTTGGAACGTCCATCTGCTAAGTCATTAAAGATATTCGTTGGAATAAAGTTAACGATTTGTTGTGGAATACTGTAGTTTTCAACCTGAGTTGCCGTTTCTTGTAGCGAAGCGATTCGTGCATTTTCAGCAGCTCCACGTGTGAATTCAGCGCCATCTAAGTTGAATAATAGTACAGTTACAATACCAAGTGCTGATGCAATAGCAACTGTTATGACTAACACACCTAATACATTCACACCGATTTTACCAATATTTGATTCGCCTTCCATTTCAGTAAATGCTCTTACTAATGAAACGAAAATCAATGGCATAACTAACATTCTTAAAAATCTAACATAACCTGATCCTACGACGTCTACCCACTCGATAATTGATGTAGTAGTTGAACTGTCCGATCCGAATATGATTTGGAGTAGAGCACCGAAAAGAATTCCGATTCCTAATCCAATAAATACGCGTTTCGCATATTTAACATGTTTTTGCTGTAACCGCCATAAAAAATATAGAATCGCAGCGAACACAGCTAAAGTAATTATTACTTCCACTATAAATCCTCCTATTTTTAAAACAATCTATGTAGTGCTGATACATTGTATAAAAGATTCTCGAAAATTACCAGTAATATGTATCGATATTCATATTTAAAAACACTTTTTTTAACTCGATTAAATTGGAATCGTTTTCTATCGGTGTTATGATTATAAAAATTAGGAGGTCATGAAATGAGAGCCGTACAAATTCATGAATTTGGTGGTCCAGAAGTATTAAAGGTTGTTGATATCGATGAACCCACACCGAATAAAGAAGAAGTAAAAGTAAAGCTGCATGCAGTTGGTTTAAACCCAAGTGAGAGTTATACGATTACAGGTAATTATGCTTTTAATGTTCCGAATTTACCTTATATACTTGGTTATGACGGAGCCGGAGTGATTGAAGAAGTTGGACCTGGGGTAGAGAATGTAAAAGTAGGAGACAGAGTTTACTTAAGTGGCTTTAACGCCAAACGAAATACAGGCACATATGCTGAGAAAGTCGTGATTGATGCAAGAAATGTTTATTATTTACCAGACAGCGCCAGTTTTAGTGAAGGAGCAGCTTTAGGCATTCCAGCATTTACTGCCTATCGAGCACTCATTCAGAAAGCTAATGTTCGTGCAGGTGAAACGGTCCTTATTCATGGAGCAAGTGGTGCTGTTGGTTCACTAGCTGTTCAGATTGCGAAATCAGTTGGAGCGATTGTCATTGGCACGTCAAGTACTGAAATGGGTCGAAGTAATATTTTAGAACTTGGTGCAGACTACGCGATTCCACATGTTACGGAAGAAAACAAAGACAAGATTATGGAGCTAACAGATCAGAAAGGCCCTAATATTATTATTGAATTTCTAGCTGACGTAAACTTAGAGACAGACTCCAAAATAATTGCGGACTATGGAAGAATCGTTATTGTTGGTAGTAGAGGAACGATTGAGTTTACGCCACGTAACTTGATGACTAATGATGCAATGATTACAGGTATGGTAGTTTCTGATCCAGAATCACAGGATATGATTGAGATGCACCATGGTGTAACGGCCCTTGTACAATCTGGAGTTTTAAAACCAGTTGTTGGACGTACATTTACGCTGGACGAAGTGAAAGAAGCACATGAACACTTAATGGGAAGTTCCGGAGACGGAAGAACGATCCTGGAGATTATAGAAGAATAGAAAAAATAAGGCTCACTACAGTAGTTGATGTAGTGGGCCTTTCGATTTTGCTACCTATCTTGAGTGAATTTATGGGTGAGAATCTAGCTATCTTTAAATTTTAGAAATTCTGGAACTAGACGTCAATCGAGTTCACTATTTCAGAAGTTGCAAAGTAGGTACATAAAAAGCAGAGAAAAGCGTGAACCCTAACCTTGCTTTGTTTTAAATCATTAAATCGAACTTGTTTGTGATTTTTTATATGCGCCAACCCACAAAATACCAATCATAATCGAAAATACGATAATACTTATCCATGAGTAGTTGTATGAACCAGTAAAGTCTGCAACACCTGCAACGTATAGTGATCCGATTGTCATTCCTAGTTGAACGCCACTATTGACATAACCATATGCGAGTGAATAACTTTTAACGCTATAAATTTCAGAAGTGATTAGTAGAGGTAGTACCGTTTCAATAGCATTTCCTAGCCCGAATATAATAGGCATGACAAAAGCAATGACAATTTGTTCAGAGAATAGCACAGCGAAATAAGCTAGAGCCAATAGTGACGTAGCGTAGATCGTACTTTTAATCGCACCGTATCGGTCATTGATATGTCCCAATGCAATTTTACCAATAATACCTATTCCAGAATAAACTGAAATAATTGTAGCAGCTGTAGCATCACCATGTATGTTTGCAAGTACAGGTGGGAGTTGACCAAAACCACGATTATTCACGATTCCAACTAACATTGCTCCGATAAGTAACAAGAGGAAATGTGTTGACTGAATTGATTTTGAAGAGGTTGGTATTTTTTCATCTGCATCAAATGTATTGTCTGATTTTTTATAAACGCTATCTTCTGTACCGTATGGCGTTAATCCAATATCCTCCGGTTTAACTTTAATTAGGAAAAGAATAACTGGTAAAACAATAAGTAACATTAGACTACCGTATACCATGTACGCAACTTGGTAGTTAAATGTATTGATTAAGAAAGTGACTAATTGGCTAAATACAACACCACCTATACCTAAACCTGAAAAAGCAAGACTAAGAGCTAGCCCACGTTTGTTTACAAACCAATTACTAATTAGAATACTAGCTGGAATAATCGTTGTACTTAATGAACCAAATCCAACAAATAAAGATAAAAAGTAAAAGACATAACGATCAGTTGTTAATCCATAGCCAACATATGCCAGCGCACAGATAATTAAACTGATAATATAGTTACGCTTGAAATTATTACCAGACAAACGCTTGGATACCATAGGTGAGAGGAAGATTCCAACACCCAATACTAAAGAATTACTAATTGCGAACTGACTGTTTGTAATGCCGTATTGAGCGACAATGGGTGTTTGGTAGATATTAGCCACCGCAACAGCAGCTGGACCTAATACTGCGAGTAGAATAGCTGTTCCTACTACAACCCACCAACCGTAAAATATATTTGGTTTTTTCATATCATAATATCCTTCGTAATATTTAAAAAGATCTTTTATCCTATTCTTCTTTAACTAATCTAGTTTATCATTTGGGGCGGTTAAAGCAAGAAGAATTGCAAACCTATAACATTTTCATTGTGAGGATATTCCCAATTTTATGATGAACGATCAACTTTTAGTCATAAAGTCTCGAATTCAAAGTTAGTTCTTGACTTTATAAAATACTGTTGGTATAATTATCTCGAATTAGAGACGATGTGGCGATATAAAAATATAAAAGGTGGAACACCAAATGGATATGTCAATTAGAGGGATACATCACGTTTCGGCATTTACTGCAGATGTCCAAAGAAACTATGATTTTTTTACACAAGTATTAGGTATGCGCCTAGTTAAGAAAACAATTAACCAAGATGATATTCATACATATCATACTTATTTCGGAGATCATATCGGAGCACCAGGTACAGTTATGACGTTCTTTGGGAATGAAAACTGGTCACAAGGACAGCACGGTACGAACGCCATTTCACGAACTGGATTGAGAGTTCCAAGTGATGCAGCGTTAGAGTATTATTTAAATCGATTTGAAGAATTTAATGTAGAGCATGAAGGCATCCAAGAAGTGTTTGGAAAAAAAGTTTTACCATTCCAAGAACCAGATGGTCAAAGGTACCAATTGGTTTCAGATGAAAAGAATGAAGGTATGGCAGCTGGTAAGGCATGGAAACATAGTCCAGTAACTGCAGAATTTGCGATTCATGGTTTAGGACCAGTAGAAATGTCTGTAAGATATATTGAAAAATTTAAAGATCAAGTCATAGACCTATACGGATTTGAACAAATCGCTGAAGAAGAAAATGCGGTATTGCTTGAAATTGACGAAGGTGGTAACGGCGCACAATTAATTGTTCGAGAAGATAAAGAGAGCCCACTAGCTAAAGAAGGTATTGGAGAAGTTCATCATATTGCCTTAAGAGTGGATAATCGTGAAGCTCTAAAAGCTTGGGAAGAACTGTATGAAAAGAATCAATTCAAGCATTCAGGTTATATTGAAAGATATTATTTTGGTGCACTATATGTCAGAATTGGTCGTATCCTATTTGAACTATCTTCTGATGATCCAGGATTTGATGTGGATGAACCTTATGAA
>CAMYQS010000092.1 GCA_947296835.1 uncultured Atopostipes sp. | reverse complement strand
ACAACACGGCATACGATATTGCCTCTTGTCTCGTTGGCTCGGAGATGTGTATTAGAGTCAGCGTGGGCTCGGAGATGTGTATAAGAGACAGGTATACAACTACTAACCAAATGTGAAGATTTATACTCGTTAAATTTTGACATTTGTTTAGTAGTAACCTTCCTGTTTCTAAAAAGAAGAGGAGAAATTTAATGTCTGAGAAAAAGATTTTTAAAACAGAATTAGCTGGTCGCGAAATTATTGTTGAAACTGGACACATGGCTAGACAAGCTTCAGGAGCAGCACTAATCCGTTACGAAGACACTGTTGTTCTATCTACAGTTGTTGGTAAAGAAGAGCCATCAACACTACCGTTCTTCCCATTAACTGTAAACTACGAAGAAAAAATGTATGCAGCAGGTAAAGTTCCAGGAGGCTTCATCAAACGTGAAGGTCGTCCATCGGAAAATGCAACATTAACGGCACGTCTAATTGACCGCCCAATTCGTCCAATGTTTCCAGAAGGTTACCGTAATGATACACAAGTTATTAACACGGTATTATCAGTAGATCCTGATAACTCACCTGAAATGATGGCAATGCTTGGTTCAAGTTTAGCATTAAGTATTTCAAAAATACCTTTCAATGGTCCAATTGCTGGAGTTAACGTTGCACGTGTTGACGGAGAGTTCATCTTAAACCCAACAGAGGAACAAGATGCACAATCAGATATTCACTTAACAGTTGCTGGAACAAAACACGCAATTAACATGGTTGAGAGTGGCGCAGAACAAGTTGGCGAAGAAGATATGCTAGCAGCATTATTATTCGGTCACGAAGCAGTTAAAGCACTATGTGAATTCCAAGAAGAAATCATTGCTGAAATCGGCGTTCCAAAAATGGACGTTGAACTTGTTTTACCAGCAGAAGATTTATCAAATGAAATCTCAGCAGCCTATAACCAAAGCATGAAAGATGCTATCCAAATTTTTGATAAAGTAGAGCGTGCTGAAGCAACGACTGCTGTTAAAGAAGCAATCTTGGCTGCATACGAAGTAAAGTATGAAGATGCAGACATTTCTGAAGATGACTACAAGAAAATTTTAAAAGACGTAAAAGAAATTGCGAACAACTTAGAGAAAGACGAAGTTCGTCGTTTAATTACAGTAGAAAAAATTCGTCCAGATGGTCGTGGATTAACAGAAGTTCGTCCATTAGAGTCTGAAGTAGGCTTATTGCCACGTGTTCACGGATCAGGGTTATTCACTCGTGGTCAAACACAAGCATTATCTACAACAACTTTAGCACCAAGAAATGAATACCAAATTATTGATGGACTAGGTAGCGAAGAAAAACGTCACTTTATCCACCACTATAACTTCCCGAACTTCTCTGTTGGAGAAACTGGAAGAATGGGTGCTCCAGGTCGTCGTGAAATTGGACACGGTGCATTAGGAGCTCGTGCTTTAGAGCCAGTTATTCCAAGTGAAGAAGAATTCCCATACATGATTCGTGTTGTATCGGAAGTATTAGAATCGAACGGTTCATCTTCTCAAGCAAGTATTTGTGGAGCAACATTATCATTAATGGACGCGGGTGTTCCAATTAAAGCGCCAGTTGGTGGTATTGCAATGGGTCTTGTTATGGACGAAGATAACAACTACTCAATTCTATCGGATATCCAAGGGCTAGAAGATGCTTTAGGAGACATGGACTTTAAAGTTGCTGGAACTCGTGAAGGAATTACAGCATTACAAATGGACATTAAAATCCAAGGAATTACAACAGATATTCTTAAAGAAGCATTAGCGGATGCAAAAGTAGCGCGTATGACGATCCTTGATAACATGGATACAGCGATTGCTGCACCTCGTGAAGAGTTAAGTGCTTACGCTCCGAAGATTGATACAATCCAAGTCAAACCAGACCAAATTAAAGTGGTAATTGGTAAAGGTGGAGAAACAATTAACGGAATCATTGATGAAACAGGCGTTAAGATCGACATCAATGACGAAGGAATGGTTTCAATTTACGGTGAAGATCCTGCAATGATGGCGCGTGCTCGTGAAATCATTGAAGAATTAACAGAAGAAGTTGAAGTTGGTAAAATTTACCACGGTACAGTTAAACGTGTTGAAAACTACGGTGCCTTTGTAGAGGTAATCAAAGGTAAAGATGGTCTATGCCACGTTTCAGAATTATCAGATAAATTTGTTAAGAACCCAGAAGATATCGTTTCTGTTGGAGACAAATTAGATGTTAAAGTACTTGAAATTGACAAGCAAGGTCGCTTAAACTTGTCACACAAAGCAGCATTAGCTGAGCAAGCTGATAATAATTAATTAAATAAATTAATAGCAGAAGTCCTCTTTTCTATGTATGTAAGAGTAGAATAATAGTGGACTTCTGCTTTTTTAATAAAAAAACAATAATGAAAAGAATCAAATTTCATAAATAAATTTAAATATGCTATACTTTAAATTAGTATAATGAACGTAATAATGAAATTTAGAAGGTGGTTAAGATTGAGTAATCTAAAGATTATTCCTCTTGGTGGAGTTCGTGAAAATGCAAAAAATATGTACGTCGTAGAAGTAGAAGACGCCATATTTATCCTAGATTGTGGACTTGCATATCCAGAAGGTCAACAACTATATGGTATTGACGCAGTGATTCCGGACTTTACGTATATCGAGGAAAACAAAGATAAAGTAGCAGGTGTATTTTTATCCCATGGGCATGATGATGCAATTGGGGCACTACCGTACTTTTTAGATAAGTTTAATGTCCCAGTTTTTGGATCTGAATTAACAATTGAATTAGCTAAACGATTTGTTGATGACTCAGGCTTAAATATTGAGTTCGATGATTATCACGTAATCGATGAAGAAGTTGAAATTGATTTCGCTGGAACAGTTGTAAGATTCTTTAGAACAACCCATACAATTCCTGATTCAATGGGGATTGCTGTACGAACGGACGAAGGGAACATCGTTTATACAGGTAACTTTAAATTTGACCAAATGTCTACGGAATATTACCGTACAGACTTAGGGCAAATTAGTGAAATTGGGCGAGAAGGTGTTTTAGCACTCTTGAGTGACTCGATGGAAGCTGAAAGTCTTACAGAGAACATTTCAGAAGCTGAGGTTCAAACAGAAGTATTAAACACATTCCAAGGAACGAAAAGTAGAATTATTGTAGTAGCTGTAGCAAGTAACTTATTGAGAATTCAACAAGTTTTAAATGCTGCAAGCCGCTATAACCGTAAAGTATTTATTACAGGTAAAACAGTTGAAGCAATCTTAAAAATCGCGATTGATTTAGGTAAGCTAGAATTAATGGATGAAGATATTTTTGTTTCGATTGATCAACTTGATAAATACGAAGACGATCAAATCGTTATTTTAGAAACTGGGAGTGCCGGTGAGCCAATTAACTCCCTTGATAATATGGCACGAGGCCTACACAGTCAGGTAAATATTAAAGAAGGGGACTTAGTTTACATTGTAACGAGCCCATCTTCTTCAATGGAGGTATCTGTTGCAAGAACAGAGAACCAAGTATACCGTGCTGGTGGGAAGGTTAAAGCTATTTCAGACAACCTGAAAGCAACAGGACATGCGACACCGAAGGATTTACAGTGGATGATTAACTTATTAAATCCAAAACACTTTATTCCAATTCAAGGTGAGTACCGTATGTTAGCAGCTCATGGAGACTTGGCCCATCAATCCGGTATTCCTTACCGAAACATTTTCATTTTAAGTAATGGAGATATTATTCAATATAAAGATGGACAAATGCGCCAGACAGGTCAAGTTCCAGCCGAAAACACTTTAGTGGACGGTATCGGAATTGGTGACGTTGGAAATATCGTATTAAGAGATCGACGTATTTTAGCAGATGATGGAATTTTTGTTTCTGTTTGTACAATTAATCGTTCGAAGCAAGAAATTGTTTCTGGACCATACACGGTTACACGTGGTTTTGTCTTTGCAAAAGAAAGCCAAGACTTGATTGATCAAGGAAATGACATTGTACGTCAAGTTGTGAAAGACGTTATTCAGGATAAGAATTTTGAGTGGAGCGCATTAAAATCGAGCGTCCGAGATGAATTAGGATCATTCCTATTCAAAAAGACTAAGAGAAGACCGATTATTCTACCAGTTATTATGGAAGTTAATCAAAGAAGGCGATAAAAATATATGTTTGCCCCTTTTCTGTTGAATGAAAAGGGGTATTTTTTATAAAGGGAGTGAAATGACATGGATTATTTTATCACATTTTTCACAGTATTTATATTTATTAACGTCATCATTTCAATCATTACTGTTTTTTCAGATAGAAATCGAGATATCGCGGTCATCTGGGCTTGGCTCCTTGTTTTAATTGCACTACCTGGTATAGGGTGGGTAATCTATTTATTTTTAGGTCGTAAAATTTCAAAAGAAGATATCTTTAATCTTCGTGAACAAACGAAAGTAGGATTTCCTGAATATCTCAATGCTCAAAATAAAATTGTTGAAGAACAACTCGAGCAATTGGACTTAGTCGATTTCCAACAGCCGGCGAATAAACGTTATGAATTAGCACATATGCTATTAGCTGTAAATCAGCCTCCCGTATCGGATGATAACGCCGTTGAGTTTTTTGTAGATGGTGAAGAGAAATTTAACCATTTAATTGAAGATATTAAAAAAGCGGAACACCACATTCATATTTGCTATTATATATTCCGTGGTGATGACCTAGGTAAGAGGATAGTAGCCGCTTTAGAGGAACGTGCGAAAAATGGTGTCGAAGTAAAAGTATTATACGATGCAGTTGGTGCACGAACGCTTAAGAAATCCTTATTTAAAAAGTTAGAAGAGTATGGCGGTCAAACGCAGACATCTTTTGGATCCAAAGTTCACTTGCTTAATATCCGCTTGAACTATCGTAATCACCGCAAAATTGTCGTGATTGACGGTGAGGTTGGTTATACGGGTGGATTCAACGTCGGAGATGACTATCTCAGTCTGTATGAGAATATGGGGTACTGGCGTGACACGCATTTAAAAATTAAAGGTAGTGCCGTTCATCAGTTGCAACAACGGTTTATTATTGACTGGAATGCGAGTAAGAGAGATGACTTGATTGCTTATGAATCAAATTACTTCCCGATAATCCCCTCACAAGGAGATACGGAAGTGCAAATCATTTCAAGTGGACCAGACAACGAAGACGAAGCAATTAAAAAAGGTTTTATCAAGATGATTAGCTTGGCTAAAAATTCAGTGTATATTCAAACACCGTATTTTATACCAGACGACGCATTAAAAGAAACGATTCATTTAGCATTACTATCAGGAGTAAAAGTTAAAATTATGATACCGAATAAACCCGATCATCCATTTATCTACCAAGCGACATTAAGTTATGTCGAGGAGTTAATGAATATGGGGGCGGAAATTTATATTTACAACAAAGGGTTCTTGCATGCCAAAACAATTGTTGTCGATGGGGAGCTCCTATCGGTTGGTACAGCGAACTTTGATATTCGTAGTTTTAAATTAAACTTTGAGGTCAATGCTTTTGTCTATGATAAGAAGTTATCATGGGAACAGATTAATTATTTTGAAGATGATGTTGAGGATTCCTTTATGTTAACGCAAGATTTTGTTAATACCTATTCCCTATGGGATCGCTTTAAACAACAATTTAGTCGATTACTGTCTCCAATACTATAAAATATTATAAACAAAAAAACCTGCAAGCCGATGAATGATATGTTCATCAGCTTGCAGGTTTTTATTATATCGTATTGAAATTAGACTAAGCGATACGTAAATGACGAATGTGTCGTGGTTGGATTAAATGAATCGTTTTTTCAGAATCAGACTTTAAAATAATCTGACTTGATTGAGGAGATAGGTCGATTGTTCCAGTCACCTCAACTACTTCCTTATTAAAAAGATTTGGATTCATTTGTAATGTAACATATAAGTTCTTCTGCGCAGCCTGTTTAATTAGG
>CAMYQS010000091.1 GCA_947296835.1 uncultured Atopostipes sp. | reverse complement strand
ATTAGGGTAAACCAGACTGAAATACGATTCAATCTTAGTGTTAAACAGCTATTAATGTTACAATAAGAAATGAATTTAAACAGAATTGATGTGAAGATATGATAGAAGGAATCTTGCCACTTTGGAAAGAAAAGGGCATGACAAGTTTTGATTGTGTAAGTAGAGTTAGAAGAATCGTCGGTATGAAAAAAGTCGGACATGCCGGAACACTGGATCCTGAAGTAGAAGGGGTACTTCCGATTGCATTAGGAAGTGCCACGAAAGTCCTTGAATTCATGTTGGAAAGTGATAAAACATACGCAGGTGAAGTGACCTTAGGTTATACCACTTCAACAGAAGATGCGACAGGTGAAGTGATTATCCGTGAAAAAGTAGCGGATGAACTAGCAGAAGACGAAGTAGATGCAGTCTTACAATCCTTTGTGGGTAAAATACATCAAACACCACCGATGTTTTCAGCGGTTAAAATTGATGGAAAAAGACTTTATGAATATGCCTTTGAAGGAAAAGAAATTGATCGCCCATCAAGAGAAGTGACGATTCATTCATTAGAACGAACGTCAGAACTTCATTATGATGAAATCGAAAAGACTATCCGATTTTCATTTGATGTGAAATGCAGCAAGGGCACTTACGTCCGTACACTAGCAGTCGACATGGGTAAAGAACTTGGTTTCCCAGCGCATATGTCAAAATTAACACGCGTGAATAGTGGAGGCATTAAGAAAGACCAGACGATTACATTGGCACAATTAGAAAGCGTTATGGAAGACGGTACATTAGATGAGTATCTATTACCGATTGATTATGGTCTAGAAGCTTTTCCAAAGCGCGCGATTGATGATGACTTATGGTCTAGAGTAAAGAATGGTGTTGTACTGGAACAAGAAGAATTAGTAGAAGAGTCGTATCCGGTATTACTAACGTATAAAGAACAGATTGTAGCTTTATATGATAAACACCCAACTAAAGAAGGTAAAGTAAAACCAAGAAAAATGTTTAAAAATGATTTGTAGGTGAAAAGATGAAACGAATAAAAATGAAACATCCATATAATCCAGAAGACATTATACAAGAAGATATCGTTTTAATATTAGGATTCTTTGACGGTGTACACTTAGCTCATCAAAAAGTTATTAAGGAAGGCGTTCGGATTGCGAAAGAACGTAATTTGAAAGTGGCCTTGATGACCTTTAATCGAAGTCCTAAAATAGTTTATCAAAAATATCAACCCGGAGAGTATCATTATTTAACGCAATCGGAGCAAAAATATACGCTGATTGAAAAGCTGGGAGTAGATATTATATATGAAGTATTCTTTAACTCAGAGTTTGGCAATCTTCCGCCTCAAGATTTTGTGCAACAATATATTATTGATTGGAATGCTAAAATTGTTGTAGCCGGATTTGATTACACTTATGGTAAACCTAATATTGCTTCAATGGAACATCTACCGCAGTATAGCCAAGATAAATTTGAAATTGTCCAAGTGGGGGAAGAGAAAGTTTCAGATGAATCGATTAGCTCAACTTTAATTCGTCAGTACATTAAAGAAGGCAAAGTTGATAAGGCGAACGCAATGTTAGGTTATACATATGAGACAATCGGTTACGTTGTGCATGGAGACGCTAGAGGTCGCGAATTGGGCTATCCTACAGCCAATGTTCATTCACATCCTTATACCTTATTACCAAGAGTTGGGGTATATGCCGTACGTTTAACTGTAAAAGGGCAACAATATAATGGGATGGCTTCTGTTGGATACAATGTGACGTTCGGTGAAAGACATTACATTACAGTAGAAGTTAACATCTTTGATTTTAACGATGTTATCTATGGAGATGACGTAAAAGTCGAGTGGGTTGCTTACTTACGCGATGAAGAAAAATATGCTTCTGTTGATCAGTTAATTGAACAATTAGAACAAGACAAAGTCGATACACTCAGAGTTTTGAGTGAATAAATGAATAGACGTGATGAAGGAAATTTTCTCGAAAAAATCACATTTAATTCATACTAAATAAACCCTTTATCGTTGACACGTTTAAGCAATTTTGGTAAATTATATACAACGATTAGCACTCGAGTAATCCGAGTGCTAATTTATTGTGAGTAATTGTCTCACAAGTGAGAGGAAGTATTAATCATGCTAACAACGAGACAATTATTAATATTGAATATGATTATTGAACACTTCACTGTAAATGGCGAACCAGTCAGTTCAAAAACACTTGTAGATGAAGGCTCAGTGGATGCTAGTTCCGCAACAATCCGGAATGAAATGAGTATCCTAGAAGATCTGGGCTACATCCAGAAAGTTCATAGTTCCTCAGGACGTATACCATCGGTTAAAGGCTATCGTTTCTATGTAGATAAGCTGATGCGACCGAAGAACGTGCAGGAGACTGAACGAACAAGAATTAGAGCAAAGCTGAACTCGCATATTTATCAAATGAGTGATGTGTTTTATAAGTCTGCAGAACTCTTATCCGAGTTAACCAATTATACGGCTATTGTTTTAGGACCACAGTCCAACTTTAGCACGTTAACAGGCTTTAAAATTGTACCGCTGAATCAGAAGCAGATGATGCTGCTATTACAACTTGATAATTACAGCGTACAAAACATGGTATTTCGAATACCAGAAGGTTTGCACACGAAGCATATTGAACAAGTTACGAATTTCATGAATAAACACTTTTTAGGTGAATCGTTAACAACAGTTTTTTATGCATTGAAAAATGATTTGCCAAAAATATTTGAGAATTACTTGTCTGTTGACTGGGATGTCGTCAATATGTTAGAAAATACGTTGATCCAACCTAAAGATGAGCAAATGTTTATTTCCGGTAAAATGAATCTATTAGATTTCATTGAGGATATGGAGACGAACCAAGTCAAAGATTTATACAATCTTTTAGACAATCAAGGGAATTTACTATCGATGTTCCAATCACTATCACATACTCCAGAGAGTATTGACATCCGCATTGGGAATGAGTTGCAAAATCAATTGTTTGAACCATTCTCATTAATTACGGTGCCGTATAGTGACGATCACTTCGGTGGAGGTTTCATTGCCGTACTTGGGCCAACGAATATGACTTATGATTCGACTCTAGGAATGATCCAATTATTAAGAGAAGAAATATTAGATAAGTTGGAAGATTTTTATCTTGAGTAAAATGATTCGACTCATTTAAATTAGGCTTTATGTGTGCTACTATGTGTAAGGCTATTATGTATGAAAGAGGTAGGTATTAGTGACTGAAAACGAAAAAGAGTTTGAAGCAGAAGGAACTCTTGAAGAAGAAATAGTTTCGGAAACATCTGAATCTGTAGAAAATACAGAAGTTTCCGAATTAAATCAAAAAATCGAAGAACTAGAAGACCAAAACTTACGATTACAAGCGGAGTTACAAAACATTATCCGCCGTAATAAAAAAGATCGTGAATTATCAACTCGCTACCGTGCACAAGACTTAGCGAAGGATATTTTACCAGTTATGGATAACTTAGAGCGTGCTTTAGAAAACGCAGATGATGCAAGCGAAGGTCTAAAACAAGGTGTTCAAATGGTTTTAGATGGTTTCAAACGCGCATTAGACTCAAACGGAATTGAAGTGATTGACGCAGAAGGTCAACCATTCGATCCAAACTTCCACGAAGCATATGCACAAGTTCCGGCAGAAGACGGACAAGAAAGTGGCGTAGTCGCTCAAGTTTATGAAAAAGGCTATAAATTATATGACCGTGTCTTGCGAGCAGCAAAAGTAACGGTTACTCAATAAAAACATTTAATGAATCATTTAAAATAATTATGTAAAAGGAGATTTTTTTCATGGCAAAGATTATCGGTATTGACTTAGGAACAACAAACTCAGCGGTTTCTGTACTTGAAGGTGGAGAGCCTGTTATTATCCCTAACAAAGAGGGGAACCGTACAACACCATCAGTAGTATCATTTAAAGATGGTGAAATTCAAGTAGGTGAAGTTGCAAAACGTCAAGCAATCACAAACCCTAACACAATCATGTCAATTAAAAGACATATGGGTGATAGCTACAAAGAAACAATTGATGGTAAAGACTACACACCACAAGAAATTTCAGCTTTAATTTTACAACACTTAAAAGCTTATGCTGAAGACTACTTAGGAGAAGAAGTAACAAACGCAGTAATTACTGTACCAGCTTACTTTAACGATTCTCAACGTCAAGCAACAAAAGATGCTGGAACAATCGCTGGTTTAACAGTAGACCGTATTGTTAACGAGCCGACTGCTGCATCATTAGCATATGGTTTAGACAGTAAAGAGGAAGAAGAAGTTATTCTAGTATTTGACTTAGGTGGAGGAACGTTTGATGTTTCAATCCTTGAGTTAGGTGACGGAGTATTCGACGTACTTTCTACATCTGGAGATAATGAATTAGGTGGAGATGACTTTGACCAAATGATCATCGACTTCTTAGTTCAGTCATTCAAAGCGGACAATGGTATTGATTTATCTAACGATAAAATGGCGTTACAACGTCTAAAAGATGCAGCTGAAAAAGCGAAGAAAGAATTATCAAGTGTTTCATCAACTCAAATTAGCTTACCATTCATCTCAGCTGGAGATGCAGGTCCATTGCACTTAGAGCAAACATTAACTCGTGCAAAATTTGATGAATTAACATTAGACTTAGTAAACCGTACTAAAGAACCTGTACGTCGTGCTTTAAGCGATGCAGGATTATCAAAATCTGATATCGATGAAGTTATTCTTGTTGGTGGTTCAACACGAATCCCAGCAGTAGTAGATGCTGTAAAAGAAGAAACAGGTAAAGAGCCAAACCGTTCAGTTAACCCTGATGAAGTTGTAGCAATGGGAGCTGCAGTACAAGGTGGCGTTATCTCTGGAGACGTTAAAGATATCGTTCTTCTTGACGTAACACCATTATCACTTGGTATTGAAACAATGGGTAACGTATTTACGAAATTAATTGACCGTAATACAACAATTCCTACAAGTAAATCACAAGTATTCTCAACAGCAGCAGATAACCAACCAGCGGTAGATATTCACGTATTACAAGGTGAGCGTCCAATGGCACCAGATAACAAAACATTAGGTCGTTTCCAATTAACGGATATTCCAGCAGCACCACGTGGAATTCCTCAGATCGAAGTAACATTTGATATCGATAAAAACGGTATTGTTACAGTATCTGCTAAGGACCAAGGAACTGGTAAATCTCAAGACATTACAATCAAATCATCTTCTGGTTTAACAGATGAAGAAATTGATCGTATGGTTAAAGAAGCTGAAGAGAACGCTGAAACAGATAAAGCTCGTAAAGAAGAAGTAGAACTTCGTAACGAAGCAGACCAGTTAGTGTTCCAAACAGATAAAACATTAAAAGAATTAGAAGGTAAAGTTGACGCTGACGAAATCAAGAAAGCAGAAGACGCTCGTGACGAGTTGAAAGATGCAATCGAAAAAGATGACTTAGAGTTAATCAAAGAAAAACGTGACGCGTTAAACGAAATCGTTCAAGATTTAACAGTTAAACTTTACGAACAAGCTGCAGCTGAAAACCAAGCTGAGCAAGAACAAAATGCAGATGAAACAACATCAGATGATGATAACGTTGTAGACGCTGATTTTGAAGAAGTAGACGACGAATAATTTAAATAATTATTGAATACGAACATAAGTAAATGAAATGTGAAGAGAAAGCTGAGAGAATCCTTTTAGCTTTCTCTTTCCAATGTATAAGCTTAATTCTATTCAGTGTTTAGTGATAAGACGGAGGATATAATGGCAGGTAAAAAAGATTTTTATGATGTTTTAGGAGTTTCAAAAGATGCCTCACCAGAAGAAATAAAAAAAGCATATCGACGATTATCTAAAAAATATCATCCAGATTTAAACGACGCTGCAGATGCAGAAACGAAATTCAAGGAAGTTGCTGAGGCATACGAAACGCTATCGAACGAAACAAAGAGAGCGAACTATGACCAATATGGCCATGCATCTACTGATCCAAACTTCGGTGGTGGAGGCTTCGGCGGCGGTGGCTTTGGTG
>CAMYQS010000090.1 GCA_947296835.1 uncultured Atopostipes sp. | reverse complement strand
CCTCAATAATTGGTGTTGAGAAATCAATCACTTCTGCACGCTCTGGCGTGATCGCTACCCCGGCTAGTAAACCATCAATTTGTTTGGTTTCTAGTGCTTGAAGTGCGGCACTAAATGACATGTTTTGATATTGAAAATCAATATCCTGGTCTTCAGCAATTGCCTCAAAAATTTCCAACTCTAAACCAGCAGGCTCTCCATTGTCATCCAAAAAGGTGAACGGTGCCATCGTTTGGTCCATACCTATAATATAGGTTTCGCCCTGTGTTTCAGTAGCTTGGATAGATTCAGGCTGACTGAATACATTTAGACCCAAAAGCATCGCCACAACTAAACTAAAAAACGTCTTTATAATCAATGTAAAGATAAAAACAACCTCCATAAATATTTTTTATGTACTCTTTACTTGTTCATTTTCTGCCCCTTTCCTCAAAAAGCAGAAAAGTTACATATTGTACCATTGATATGAGTGCAACATATTATTAATATTTTCTAATGTATCATGCTTTTCCTTTTAATAGACCAGGTCATAATGCGATTAATAGTTCGACATGAACCTTACACCCACAAGCTTTGTCGATGAAATGAAATTCAAAATATACAAACATTGATTGTGAGTGAAAGCTCATAAAAACATTCTTTGATGACACATTACTCTAAACCCTTAATCAAAGCGATTTACAAAGAGTTTAATCCTATTAACCTCTTGATTTATCTAGTCATTTTGCTATAATATAGAATGTAGTTAGTGAAGTTAGTGAAGTTAGTGAACTTCATAACATAATGCAAATAACATTAATCTCGAAACTTATGGTGGCCAAACCTAATACGAAATTTATACTTAATTTGCATATAAAAAGCAGCTAAAGAGCTCCCCTCTTTAGCTGCTTTCTCCATTTATGGAGTCTTATCTTGATATCAATCGAATGGCTTTATTTTTAAAGTCAGTATACGGCGGATAACGAAAAGGCATATCAAATAGTGTTGTCTTCTCCATGATTCCTTTTGTATGACTGAATGTATCAAAACTATGCTTCCCATGGTAACCACCCATACCACTGCTGCCAACTCCACCAAATGGCATGTTCGTATTTGCAAAATGAATCAGCGTGTCGTTAATTGATCCTCCACCAAAGGAAATATGCTTCACGATATAATGCTTTAACCCTCTAGATTCAGTAAATAAATATAACGCCAGTGGCTTCTCGCGACTACGAATAATATTAATCACTTCATCAATAGAAGAATAAGAAATGATCGGCAGTACGGGTCCAAATATTTCCTCTTCCATAATCTCTGAACTCAATAGAGGCTCATCCACGATGGTCGGTTCAATCTTCCTTGTTGCCACATCACTGTTTCCACCATAGACAATCTTTTCATCTTCAATTAATTCTTTAATTCGCTCAAAATGCTTTTCATTGATAATACTTGGATAATCATCATTTTGAAAAACATCTTCGCCGTATAACTTCGCAAATGCTTGTTGGAGTAAGACAATAAATCGATTTTTGACCGATTCATGTACTAATACATAATCTGGTGCGATACATGTTTGTCCGGCATTTACTGTTTTCCCCCAGGCAATTCGGACAGCTGCTTTCACTAAGTCAGCATCTTCCGCGACAATCGCTGGACTCTTTCCACCTAATTCAAGTGTAACGGGCGTAAGTGTTTCACTTGCTGATGTCATAACTGAACGACCAACTTCTGTACTTCCGGTGAAAAAGATATAATCAAAATTATCTTTAATCAGCTTCTGAGTCGTATCAGCTTCTCCTTCAACAACCGCTACATACTCCGTTGGAAAAAATTCTACTAGCATATCTGTCATCAACTCCGATGAATTTGGTGTCATTTCAGAAGGCTTTAACACAACCGTATTACCCGCGGCCATCGCTCCTATTACAGGAACAAACGATAAACTAAATGGGTAATTCCACGGTGAAATAACTAACACATTGCCATACGGCTCTTTATGCATTTTACTTTTTGAGTAAAAATGAACCAGCGATGTACTGACAGGTGTCGGCTGCATCAAACGTCTTAAGTTTTTAATCATGTAATTCAGTTCATCATAAATCATCAAGATCTCGGTTGCATATGACTCAAAATACGCCTTTCCAAAATCAGCCTCTAGTGCTTGCGCTATTTTATCTTTATTTTGATTCATCATTTCTTTAAACCGCAATAGCATCTCCAGCCGAAAATTATAATCTAGCGTTAAACCGGTGTCGAAAAATTCTTGTTGTTCTTGTTTAATGACTTTCTTCATTCTATTTCTCCCTTCACGATGCGATAAGCTTCTTTAATGTCATCCCGTGTAAAGATAACAGGTACAGGATATAACGGATGAGCTTCTTTAGCTGCGTGCTCCGTTAAGCCATCAAGATCCGTTTCTTTTATTTCAGGAATGTGCTTCGCAATCCCCATGCTTTCGTTCATCTCATCCACCCATTTAATAAATCGTTTTGCATTTTCAACCGCACTACCTTCAGGATTTTCGATCCCTGCCTCGACTGCCAATTCAGCTAATGAATCTGCAATATTATCTCCAAATAGCCGTAAAACATGCGGTAAGACCGTTGCATTCGTACTGCCATGGGGAAGGTTGTAATAAGCGGTCAAAGCGTGTGAAATTGCATGAACATAACCAACGTAAGCTCGTGTAAATGCCCGTCCACCATAATAAGACGCTAACAGTAAATTCTCACGAGCCTCAGCATCCACTTCTCCATCATAAACCTTCTTCAAGTTTTCTGACATTAATTTAACAGTCGTTTTTGCATGTTCTTTCGTCTCGGCCGTATTACTTTGTCCAATATACGCTTCAACTGCATGAGTTAACGCATCCATACCTGGACCTGCAATCAGTGACTTAGGTAAGGTTTGGATTAAATCTGAATCCAGTACCGCTAAATCCGGTGTCAGTACATTGTCCATAATCGCATACTTCTCATTTCCAGTAGCTGAAGACAGCACACTCGCGATGGTTCCTTCACTACCCGTTCCGGCAGTCGTCGGAACCATTACCGTATAGGGTGTTTTTTTCCAAACTTTAAGTAGCCCTCTAAAAGCGCTTAGTGGCTTCTCTGGCTGAGTAATGACAATCCCTGCAGCTTTAGCCGCATCTAACACTGAACCGCCACCTACGGCAATGATTGCATCTGCATGTAAGCTATTGAAATGAATCGCAATCTCTTCACACATTTCAATTGTAGGATTCGGTTCAATTCCATCAAACACCCGATACGTCATTCCCTGTTCGTCTAAGTTCATGATAAATTGTTCTAATAATCCCGCTTGAATAATGCCTTTGTCGGTCACAATTAACACCTTTTTTAACTGCTTTTCTTTTAACAACCTTGGCAGTTGTCTTAAGGTTCCTTCCCCCACATGTAGCTCGGGTTCAGACCAGTCCAATGTTCCGGATAACGCTTTCAAAGTTTTCTGGATCGTTCGGCTTGCTATTTCATTCATATGGCCCCTACTTTCTATTGTACACATGTACATCTCTTCTATTAAATTTAGCATATTTCAACCATTTAATATAGTAAGTTGGATTTATCCATGATCTTTTTGAAATGAAAACAGGATACAGTATCATTTCGAATACCGTACCCTGTTATATTGTTATTTATTAGAAGCCATAAAATTCTTCGTTGATCTTAAAACGTTCAACTGATTTGTTTAACGAGTCAGCTAAGCCCGCAATATGTGATGAACTGTCAGCCACTTCATCCATCGTACTTGTGATCTCCTCAGTTGCCGCAGTTGTTTCTTCTACTCCAGCAGCTGATTCTTCCGATATCGATGCAATCTCTGAAACTGATGAACCCATCTCCTCATTCGTGTAAGAGAGGTTAATAACCGTTTCATTTACTTCTTGAATATTGTAAACAACGGATTCTAAAGCTGTTGAAATTTGGTCAAAAGTCTCACTTGTCTTTGAAATACTTTCCATACCAATTGACGATTCTTTTTCTCCCTCAGTTAACGATACGGTAACTTTCTTTGTATCTTCTTGAATATTGTCAACAAATCCAGTAATTTCTTCCACCGATTCAGCTACCTGTTCTGATAGCTTACGAACTTCATCTGCTACGACCGAGAATCCTAGACCATGCTCACCTGCACGTGCTGCCTCAATCGCTGCGTTTAATGCAAGTAAGTTTGTTTGGTTAGCAATTTCATGAATGATTTGAACAAGCTTACTAATCTCTAGACTTTCTTTTTCAAGACTATCCATTTGCTGTACTGCTTCATTTACAATTTCTGAAATACGGTTCATTTGGTGATTTGACGTACGCATTAATGATTTTCCACGACTTGCTAATTCAAGCATTTCAGTCGAAGAATTAGAAACATCTTCACTATTTTTCGCTGCACGTTCAAAGTCTACTCGGAAAGCATCCATATTGACGGCTAAGGTACTTGCTGAATTTGCTTGTCCTTCTGCACCTGTGGCAAGCTCTTGCATCGTAATCGCTACTTGTTCTGAACTGGCTTGAACTTCTGTTGTCGAAGTTGATAAGCTTTCACTTTGCGAGGCTAAATCATTTGAACTGCTACGAATACTCACAATAATTTCAGACATTTCAGCTTGCAAGTAATTTGTTGCAGACATTAATTGATGAATTTCAGTCTCACCATCTACTTCTAGCGGTTCTAAACTAAAGTCGCCTGTTGCCATCACGTTTAATTGATCTACAACTTTACGAAGTTCTTCTGCAAAGTCATGTGCAAAAGTTGTTGCTACAAACACACCTACACCGATTGTTATGATATATAAAATCGTCATTGTAATACGGCTGCGATCAATTTGGGTCGTGATGCTTTCCGTTAATGCCCGTGTTTTATCCGTTTGTTCTAAGGAATAAGCAGAAATCTGATCATTGATAAGTTCCATTCCCGGACTGTAAGTATCGTTCATATGGCGAATGGCTAAATCATTATTCCCTTGACGGATATTTCGAAGAATATCCTGTTCCAACATTAGATAAAGTCGTTCGCGGTCTTCAAATGTTTTTACCACTTCTGGGGAATCTGTTCGACTTAAAACTGTTTCAATTTCATTATCTAATTTCTCACTAAAATCATTCGCAACGTTGATAAAGTGATTATCTTCCGTTAACAAATAACCTCTAATCGCTGATAAATGTCGTGTGGCATAGTAATTGACATTATCGTAGTTCTTCATTAAGTTGATCTCAGTTTGGGTCATTTCTTCGACATTATTGTCAATTCTTTGTAGTGAAAACACGTTCGTAAGCCCTACAACAATCATGATCAAAATAATACTCCCAAAACCGGCCAGTAATCTCGTTTTGATATCTTTGTCTTTTAATGAAAACTCAGGTAGTTTCATGGCACCGAATTTAAAATCCGGATTGTTTGAATCATCCCGATAAGAAAATAGTGTATCCTCTTCTTTATTTTTATTGTCCATTGTATCCATCTAATCTACTCCCTTACATTATTAATCATCCTTCATGTTTATCGGATAATTCCACTTGAAGTTAAGAGCACTATTACCCGAAGGTTTCATTTTACACTTGATATACCGAACAAGAGTTCTTATAATGTAGTCAGGGGGAGATGACTATGTTTGATGGAACGCGCGATCCGATTATGGATCCTCTAAAAATTAAACGAATGATTAACGGTGAGTATTTAACGCTTGATGTAATTGAACCTTCTTATGATCGAGTGTCACATTTGGTTTTGTTATTTGATGAAAATAACTATGAATTATATGAAGCTAAGTTTATTAACCAACAATTTTTTGATATTGAAAAACTCGAACTACATGACGGATACTAGTAAATAAAATACTGCCCGTTTTTGCAGGCAGTGTTCACTATAATTATGAAATTAGTACGATGGACTCAGCATGTTGGTCATTCGGCTACCGACACCTTTCCACACATATTGTGCGATTAAGAAATCGACGATACTATGAATAAAGGTCCCTACTCCAACCAATAAGAAAACGGAATATAAAAAGCCAGCATTCGTATCGCTTACTAAGCCACCGAAGAAAAAGATGGAAACGATGATTGTTTCCCCAATAGCATGCAGTAACGCCACGACTACAGAT
>CAMYQS010000089.1 GCA_947296835.1 uncultured Atopostipes sp. | reverse complement strand
CTAACATGAATGTACCGATTGTCTCACCAATTACACTATTTACTGTGTCGCGAATTCCTGGTGCTGTTGAGAATACAGCTAATACTGTACCTGAGTCATCTGTTGCTTCAAAGTATGGTTTGTAGTGTAACCATACGAACGCTGCTCCAAGCATTGCTCCACCCATTTGACCTAGAATGTATGGTAGAACTGAGCCCCAAGGTGTTGCGCCGTTTACTGCCATTGCAATGGTTACTGCAGGGTTTAAGTGAGCAGGTGACATGTATCCTGAAACGTATACACCCATTGTAACCGCTAGACCCCAACCAAGTGTGATTAGAATCCAACCTGTGTTATTTGATTTCGTCTTTTTCAAGACATCCGCTGCTACTACACCATCACCAAGAAGAATTAAAATAAAAGTCCCAATAAATTCCCCTAAAACTTGTAAACCTAAAGATGTTTCCATAAAAACAACTCCTATTTATCTAAATTTTTTTAATTGTATATGCATTATAGCATCATTTAGTTTATTCGACCATTTGTCTGTATCTTCAGCCGTCCAGCTAAAGTACTCTGCCATATAGTCAACAACTGGTTCTTTCCAATCATTTACTTTATCTGTATTGAATAAGAGGATATCCGTACGTCTTAAGAAGAAATCAACTGGGCTGATAACCATTTCATACGTTAGCGCATAAACTAATGATAATGCGACATCTAATGGTAGATCGATTGCTTCAGCTTGGTCTTTCAAGCCAAATACAGTCTCTGCATTTGTCCCGTACCATTTCACCAATTTTCGAGCTTGTTCTTCGGTTAATCCAACGGCAGCTCCTTGGGCGGTCATTTCATCCACAAAAACGTCAAATTCCGTCTCTGCGGGCAATTCGCCTCCAGACAGAGGAATATCACTTGTCTCTACTTTTTCGTGCTTGTAACCTGTTTTTTGCTCTAATTCAACTAGGATTTGATCAAACGTATCCTGGGCCATCAATCGGTAGTCGGTTAACTTTCCACCAGCAATCGTCACTAAACCTGCATCGGACACGAAAACATCATGCGTTCGTGAAATGCTGGAAGAGTCTGTTGCACCTTCTTCTAAAATAAGCGGTCTCAGACCTGACCAGCCGGTTTCAATATTATCCATTGTTAAATGAACCTCTGGGAAGCGTGTATTCACCGCTTCAAGTAAATAATCAATATCCTCTTGTGTAACAGGCGGCTCCACTAAATCTCCTTCATACGGTGTATCAGTGGTTCCAAAATAGGTTTTATCGCCACGCGGAATAATAAATATCATCCGTTCGTCTTCTAAACCTGTATCCGTATAAACAGTATGTTTCACCGGTAAATCTGAAGAATCAACGACAAAGTGGACACCTTTTGCAGGTAACATCCGCTCTGACCCATCTTCTTTTTGTTTCTGACGAGTTTCATCTGACCACGGACCGGTTGCGTTGACCACAACTTCGGCTTTCATTTCATAAAGGTCGCCCGTCAATACATCCTCAGCTGTTACACCCGTAATCTGACCGGCATCGTCATATAAAAATCCGGTCGCTTTGACATAATTCGCTAGCAAGGTACCTAAGTCGGCTGCTTTTTTCATAATTTCAATCGTCAATCGTGCATCATCGTTGAAATAATCTAAATAGAGCCCACCTTTAATCAGTCCGTCTGCTTTCAATGTCGGTATATCGTTTAAAACTTCTTCTCGTGAAATGAGAGAATGATGCCATTTCGGGTCTACTTCGGCTAGTTGATCGTATAAATCTAATGCGACATCCGCTGAAAAGTCCGTAAATGACGCACCTGGCTCATCATAAACAGGTAGAAGCATCCACTCAGGTTTCACGATGTGTGGCGCATTACTGGAAATAATCGCACGTTCCCTTGTAATGTCAGCCACCAATTCAACTTCAAATTGTTTTAAATAGCGCAAACCACCGTGAACCAATTTTGTGGAGCGGCTTGATGTACCTGCCGCAAAGTCCTGCATGTCAATTAAACCTGTTTTAAATTCTTGGGCTCCGGCTTGAAGGGCTAAACCAGCCCCTGTTATACCGCCACCTATGATTAGTAAATCCATTTTTTCATTCGTTAGGGTATCGAGTGTCTTTTTTCGAGTTTCAAATGATAATTCCATTATCAACAGTCACCCCTTTACATCAATATTCCTTTAAATTTTTTATTTTATTTTTCTGCATCCTCGTCTCGATTTGCACGAATTGGCTTATGTTTAAACACACGTGCTGCCTCTACCGCATTTTGCCAGCCTGCATATAAATCTTCACGCTGTTCTTCCGGCATTTCAGGGTTAAATGTATCATCTTTCTCCCAGTATTCTTTCACTTCATCGAAGTTTTTCCATACGCCAACTGCGATCCCCGCTAGATATGCCGCACCTAAAGCTGTTGTTTCCATAACTTCTGCGCGGTCAATTTGTGTATTTAAAATGTCCGCTTGGAACTGCATTAAGAAGTCGTTATTTGCTGCTCCACCGTCCACACGCATAATTGGAATTTCAATTCCTGAGTCTTTAACCATCGTGTCTAATACATCTCGTGTCTGATAAGCCATTGACTCAAGCGTTGCACGAATAAACTGTTCTTTTGACGTTCCTCTTGTTAAACCAAATACTGCTCCACGAGCATCTTGGTCCCAATATGGCGCGCCTAAACCTGTAAAGGCTGGTACGACATACACACCATCTGTTGTATCAACACGCGTTGCATAATCTTCTGACATTGGTGATTTTGAGAACATGCGTAATTCATCACGTAACCACTGGATGGATGATCCGGCAACGAAAATACTACCTTCTAGGGCATACGTTACTTTTCCGTCAATTCCATATGCTAGTGACGTTAATAGTCCGTTCTCTGAGAAGATTGGTTCGCTTCCCGTATTCATAATGATAAACGCACCTGTACCATACGTGTTCTTAACCATTCCATCTTCAAACGCTGCTTGCCCAACTAATGCCGCTTGCTGGTCTCCCGCAATACCTGCGACTGGAACACTTACACCATTTAAATGACTCGCCACTGTGTGACCATACACTTCAGAAGACGAACGGACTTCAGGTAACATCGATTTTGGAATGTCCATTAACTCTAGAAGCTCTTCATCCCACTCTAAGTCAATAATGTTAAACATCATCGTACGACTTGCGTTTGAATAATCTGTTGCATGAACTTCTCCACCTGTTAATTTCCATAAGAGCCATGTATCAATAGTCCCGAATAAAAGGTCCCCATTTTCGGCTTTCTCACGAGCTCCCTCAACTTCATCCAATAACCACATAACTTTTGTTGCTGAAAAATATGAATCAATAACTAGACCTGTTTTCTTGTGGAATAGATCTTTGTGTCCATCCTCAATTAGCTTGTCCGCAATGCCTGACGTCTGCTTCGACTGCCACACAATCGCGTTATGAATAGGTTCACCTGTGTTCTTATCCCAAACGACAGTTGTTTCACGTTGATTCGTAATACCGATTCCTTTAATCTCTTCAGCACTAATTCCTGCCTCAATTAAAGCACCTGCAACAACTTGGAGTGATTTAATCCAAATTTCATTCGCATCGTGTTCTACCCAACCTGGTTCTGGATAATGCTGCTCAATATCTCTCTGCGCACTCCACTTTGGTTGTCCTTCACGATCGAAAATAATTGCACGCGTACTCGTTGTACCTTGGTCAATCGACATGATATATTCTCCCATAGAATATGTCCTCCTATTAAAATAGTTTATTGATGAAAGGGGTTCCATCAACACCATAGTACTACAGTATAATAACTATTAAAAGAATAATGAACGCAATTAACTGAATATTAACAAAAAATGTCTATACAAGTGACTTTTGAGAAGTAAAAACCATCATTTTTGGATAAAATACAGAATTCCTAGAAAGTTGGACTCAACTACCACCTCCCAGACAATATAAAAGCACCCCGCGACCAAGCTGTGGCAGTGGGGTGCTTATCTATTATTATTTAGTCTTATTCGTCGTCTTCGCTATCTTCTTCAGCGCGATCGAGTAAGTCTTCTACTTCTGATGGTAATTCATCGTTATCGTCGGTAGATTCGACGTCTTTCATTTCATCAGCGTCTTGGTCTTGGTTTTCACCTTCGACTATTTCGTCTTCTTCGTCTTCATCATCTGGTTGAACGATTGACATGGTTGAGATGAATTGGTCTTCGTCTAAACGCATTAGGCGAACACCTTGCGTGTCACGTCCAGTAATTGAAATGTTCTCTGCACTAAATCGAATAATGACTCCTTCGTTTGTAATCAGAAGAACATCTTCGTCACCTGTATACGTACGCATGCCAACTAGTGGGCCGTTTTTGTCGGTAATCTTGAAGGTCTTAACTCCCTTACCACCGCGTCGACGGATACCATACTCTTCAGCTTTCGTACCTTTACCGTAACCATTTTCTGAAATAACGAGAACGTAACTATCGTCTGCTAGAATGTCTGCGCCAACAACTTTGTCACCTTCACGTAGGTTGATTCCGCGAACACCTGTCGCATTTCGACCCATTGAACGAACATCGCTTTCATGGAAGCTTGCTGCATAACCGTTCTTCGTACCAACAACGATATTCTGATCACCATTTGTTACTTTTACTGAAATCAGCTCGTCGCCTTCGTTTAGGTTAATCGCAATTAAACCACTTTGACGAATGTTTTGGAATTCAGTAACCGCTGTACGCTTAACTGTTCCAAGTTTCGTTGTGAAGAAGAATTGCTCATTCTCATCTGGTGTCTCTTTAAAGGCCACCATCGCTTCGATATGCTCATCGTTATCAATTCCTAGGAAGTTTAGTGCTGGAATTCCTTTGGCTGTACGCCCATATTCTGGGATTTCATACGCTTTAGCTTTATAAACTTTACCTGTATTCGTAAAGAATAAAATCAAATCATGTGTAATAGTTGAAAGAATGGTTTCGACAAAGTCATCATCGTTTGTCCCCATACCTTTCACACCACGGCCTCCGCGATTTTGTGTTTTGAATTCGCTCATTGGCATGCGTTTCATATAGCCATTGTGCGATAGCGTGATAACCACTTCTTCAACTTCAATTAAGTCTTCATCTTCAATACTTAGCGCTTCGCCGACCATTAATTCCGTACGACGATCATCACCGAATTTATCGGCTATTTCCATCATTTCTTCTTCGATAATGGTATCGATTCGTTCTGGATTCGCTAAAATATCGGCTAAATCTTTAATTGTTGCCATTAATTCTTGGTATTCAGCTTCTACTTTTTCACGTTCTAATCCAGTTAAACGAACTAAACGCATATCTAAAATTGCTTGAGCTTGTCGATCTGATAAGCTGTATTCATTGATTAGACGCTCTTTAGCAATCGCTCCTGTATCAGAATTTCGAATAATCGAAATAATAGCATCGATATGATCTAAAGCAATGCGCAATCCTTCTAAAATATGAGCTCTTGCTTCTGCTTTTTCTTTATCAAAAATCGTTCTTCTACGGATTACTTCACGTTGATGCTCTAAATAGTATTCAATAATTTCTTTTAAGCTTAATGTACGTGGTGTTCCGTTAACAATCGCAACCATGTTAAAACCAAATGATGTTTGAAGTTGCGTCATTTTGAATAAGTTGTTTAGGATTACAGCTGCAGATGCGTCACGGCGTACTTCAATAACCATACGCATACCGTCTCGGTCAGACTCATCTCGAACGGCTGTAATGCCTTCTACTTTTTTATCGCGTGCTAATTCAACAATTTTCTCGTGAAGTTTTGCTTTGTTCACTAAGTATGGTAGCTCATCAACAATAATCGTTTCACGGCCTTTTTCTTCTACGATACGTGTTTTTGCACGAACCAGAATTGAGCCACGACCTGTGTCATACCCTTTACGGATACCTGACTTACCTAAAATAATTCCCCCAGTTGGGAAATCCGGGCCAGGTAAAACTTCCATCAATTCAGCTGTTGTTGCATCTGGGTTATGCATAACTAAACGACAGGCTTCAATTGTTTCTCTTAAGTTATGTGTTGGAATGTTTGTTGCCATACCAACCGCGATTCCACTTGCGCCGTTCACCAATAAGTTCGGGAATTTCGCTGGTAATACAACCGGTTCCGTTTCACTACCATCGTAGTTTTCGCGGTAGTCAACTGTATTTTTATTAATATCTTGTAGTAAAGCTAAGGCGATTTTACTCATACGTGCTTCTGTATAACGC
>CAMYQS010000088.1 GCA_947296835.1 uncultured Atopostipes sp. | reverse complement strand
TCTTAAAACAATCATTGAATGAATTATTCGAAGATTCAACGATTCACGAAGTATACATCACAAATATCGTTGTCCAGTAAGAAGGAGGAGAAGAGATGGAGACCTTTTTTTATATTTTAAGAAGTATCGGTGGGCTGATTGTCGTTATTTGGTTAGCAAATGTTGCTTTAAAGTACTTAAACCATTTCAACCATGGTGAAATGAAGACCATTCAAGTAGTCGAACGCCTATCCGTACACAAGTCTTCATCTCTAGCGATTGTGAAGATTGTGAATGAGTATTACTTAATGAGCTTCTCGGAACAAAAGACAGAGACGCTACAGAAGTTTACGACTGAAGAAGCTCGTGAAATTGAGCAACGTCTTGAACAAAAAGAAGCGCTTGATCCAACAGAAGCCTTTAAGAATATTTCTTTAACAGGCGTTAAAGAAAAGTTTTCTCATTATTTTGAGCAACAAAAACAAGATGAATTTAAGTAGAAAGTAGAGTTGATTTCTCGAAAATGTTTAATGAAACATTAGATGCATTTAATAGTTATAGTGGAGAGTTTTCCGAGATGGTCAATCTCTTTCTTATGTTTACGTTTATTGCATTAGTCCCGACGTTCTTAATTTTAACAACGAGTTTTACTCGCGTATTGATTTCACTATCGTTCACGCGTAATGCGATGGGAACACAACAAACACCACCGAATCAAGTATTAATCGGCCTGGCTTTGTACTTGTCTCTGTTTATTATGCGACCGGTTTATAGTGAAGTGACAGAAGAAGCTTTGCTACCATTCTTGGAGGAAGAAATTTCACGAGAAGAAGCTTTTGAGCGCGGCGCAGTACCTATAAAAGACTTTATGTTGAAACATACACGCACAACGGATTTAGATTTATTTGTTAGCTTGTCAGGGGAAACACCACCTGATACACCGGAAGATTTACCTTTAACCACATTAATTCCAGCATTTACGATTAGTGAGTTACGAACAGCTTTCACGATTGGGTTCTTAATTTTCATTCCCTTTTTAATTGTCGACTTGGTTGTGGCCAGTATTTTAATGTCAATGGGAATGTTTATGTTATCGCCCGTAATGGTGTCCTTACCGTTTAAATTATTATTATTTGTTTTAGTAGATGGTTGGTACTTAGTAATTGAGTCACTAGTCACCGGCTTTATGTAGGAGGAAAAACGAATGGAAATGTCCGAAGCATTAGCAATCATACAAACAGCGTTTTTAACCCTATTAAAAGTCGCAGGACCTGTGTTGCTCATTGCATTAGTTGTTGGATTAGTTATTAGTATTATCCAAGCAGCTACGCAAATCCAGGAACAAACATTAAGTTTCGTTCCGAAGTTACTAGCAATTATTGCTGCATTAGTTATTATGGGTAATTTTATTATGAATTCATTAATTGAGTTTACAGAATCAATTTTTCAAACGATCGGAAGCTTGTAGAGGAGAAGGTAGATGGAACCAGCATTACAACATTTCTTACTGATCTTAATGCGCATTGCATCCTTCATCTGGATTGCTCCAGGATTTTCGAGTAAGCAAGTACCGATGCAGCCGAAGTTAGTCTTATCAACGGGCTTAAGTTTAGTTGTATACGGCTTAATCGAAGCACCAGAAGTTTCGTATACGTTAGGCGTTTTCGTAGTCTTGGTTCTAAAGGAAGTTTTATTAGGTGTAGCAATCGGTTATATCACCTTACTGTTCTTTAGTGCCGTTGAAATGGCCGGAAACTTTGTCGACTTCCAAGTGGGATTCTCGATGTCGATGGCATTTGATCCAGCACTGGGTGTGAACGCCTCTTACTACGGTCGTTTATACTATTGGATCGCATTGATGATTTTCTTTTTAGCAGACATTCATCACCATGTGATTCGAACACTGGTCCAATCCTATCAATACATTCCGATTACCCAAGTTGAGTTTCCTCATCTAGGTGTGGAAGGTGTTGTACGGATTTTTGTACAGATGTTTGAGGTCGCCGTTAACTTAGCATTTCCCCTGGTTATTGTAGCCCTATTATCTGAAATTGTATTGGCATTATTATCCCGAACAGTCCCACAGATTAACGTACTGATTTTAGGAATGCCGATGAAAATTTTATTGAGTATTATTTTTATGTTTATCTTCTTACCGATTTTAATGGAAAACATTACAGATATTTTTCCTGAAATGTTACAGACTATGCTTGAATTTATTCAATCAATCGGCATATAGGAAGGCGCGGGTATAAAGGAGTGAGAAGTGATGAATGATAAAGACGGAAAAACAGAGAAAGCCACCCCCAAGAAGCTGAGCGATGCGAAGAAGAAGGGGCAAATTCCAAAAAGTCAGGATTTATCATCCGCTATCTCATTTGCAGTATTCGCATTTTTATTAACGCAGATCTTAACGTATACGTTAGAATTTTCATATGTATTTTTTCGCAATTATTTTTCAAGCGATTTTAATCTAACGAATATACAAAATGATATAAGTAGTCTAGGAATAAATGTTGTTTTATTCTTTCTACTATTAGTAGGTCCGGCATTAATTTTAGCTTTCTTTTCTGCTTATATTGGTAATTTAGTGCAAGTTGGTTTTGTTTTCATTTCAGAAAGTTTGAAACCATCACTTGATAAGCTAAACCCTGTCAGTAATCTAAAGAATATCTTTGGGAAACAAGCGTTGTTTGGTTTGTTGAAAAACATTGCTAAAATGACGGTTGTGATTTATATCGTTTATTCATCGGCGGACACGTTAATTGGCCCCATTCTTCATCTGTCAAATGTAGGAACGGAGAAGATATTCTACATTATCATCGAATTAGCTCGTTCGGTCGGGTTAAAAATTTCTATCTTTTTAGTTGTGATTGGTATAGCGGATTACGCATTCCAGCGTTACCAGCATACAAGTCAGCTGAAGATGACCAAACAAGAAATTAAAGATGAGTACAAAATGATGGAGGGAGACCCGCAAATTAAACAACAGCGTAAGCAGATGCACCATGACATGATTAACGGAAATATTCGAGACGTAGCAGATGCGACAGTCGTCATCACAAACCCGACTCACTTAGCGATTGCGATTCGTTATGCACGCGGGGGAGAAGAAGATGAAGTCCCTACCGTATTAGTAAAAGGTGCGGATATCATGGCTGAGAAGATGAAAGAACTCGCCAAAGAGGCAGATATCCCAATGGTCGAGAACGTTCCAGTTGCTCGTCACCTATACAAAAACGTTGAAGCCGGTCAACCCATTCCAATGGAAATGTACCAAGCAGTGGCTGAAATTCTCGCTCTGATTTTCCAATTGGAAGAAAGTAAAAAACATAAAATATAACATTTTTACACTATTTAAGGAGAAACAAACATGCAGAACGTACTCGTCAATAATCGACAAAAAATAAATAATTATATCAATATCTTTATGGCGTTTTTTGTCGTAGTCACTGTTGCGATGATGATTATTCCATTATCTCCAACCTTGTTGGATTTCTTTTTAATCGTCAACATAGCGTTATCGATTTTGATTATGGTCTTATCATTCTTCACACACTCGGTATTAGAGTTCACCTCTTTCCCGACGATGTTATTAATTACAACGATTATACGTTTAGCGTTAAATATTTCCTCCACACGGTTAATTTTAACTGAAGGGGTAGCTGGAAGTGTCATTGAAACATTCGCCAACCTAGCAACAGGAAATAACTACGTTGTTGGTGCGATTATCTTCATTATTATTGTAGTCGTGCAAATGGTTGTTGTAACGAGTGGTTCGAGTCGAGTAGCTGAGGTTTCAGCTCGATTCACACTAGACGCGATGCCAGGTAAACAGATGGCGATTGACTCGGATTTAAACGCTGGGTTAATTACCGAACCAGAAGCGAAGAAGAAACGTAATGATTTACAACGCGAATCCAACTTCTATGGCGCCATGGATGGTGCGAGTAAATTCGTTAAAGGTGACTCGATTGCCAGTATCGTTATTACATTGATTAACCTTTTAGGTGGAATGATTATTCACTCTGTTCAAGGTAATTTCACCATCATTGAAGCGGTTGAACACTTTGGTCGCTTGTCGATTGGATCAGGTTTAGTTTTCCAGATTCCGTCCCTAATGATTTCAGTGGCGTCCGGTATTTTAGTTACTCGTACAGCTGAAGAAAAAGGATTAGGAGAGACAGTTTCAGGTGAACTTTTCAATACACCACAAGTATTGTATATCGTAGCCATTATGATGGGGCTTTTTGCTGTAGTTCCAGGATTCCCGACATTTTTATTCTTACTCATTGGAATTTTATTCGGAACTGCGGGTTATATCGCACAACAAAACACGGAACAAATTGAAAAAGATGAAGCACGTAAACGTTTGATGCAAGCCGAACAGGCAGCGGTTCAAGAAATAGAACCAGAAGAATCAGTCTTCGCATTCCAAGTGGATCAAATTGCCATCGAGATTGGCTATGGGTTAATATCACTAGCGGATGAAAATAAAGACTCGAACTTAACCGATCAGATTACGTCGATTCGAAACCAAGTATCGTATGAAAAAGGGATTGTGTTACCACCGGTTCGTATTCGTGACAACTTACAGTTAGATGCGAATACTTACTCGATTAAGATTAAAGGGAACGAAGTCGCAAGAGGTATCCTATATGCCGATAAATACATGGTCATTGAACCCGGCGGTATGTTTGAAATTGAAGGAATCCCAGCAACAGAACCTGCTTACGGTATGGATGCATTATGGATTGATGAAGCGAATCGTGAGAAGGCTGAACTATACGACTACACGGTTGTCGATGCATTAACAGTCTTAATCACACACTTGAAAGAAGTCATTAACCAAAACGCATCTGAGTTATTAGGTCGTCAAGAAGTGAAAGAACTACTTGAAGGCATGAAAGATAAATACAACGTGGTTATTGATGAATTGATTCCTGATATTTTACGCTTAGGAGAAGTTCAAAAAGTAATCCAGAACCTTCTAAAAGAGGGGATTCCGATTAACGATCTAGTCACAATTTTAGAAACGTTAGCAGACTACGGTAACTTAACCAAAGATACTGAAATGCTGACAGAATATGTTCGCCAGTCATTGAGCCGAACAATTGTGTCACAGTTCCTAGATGAAGAAGGCAAATTAACCGTGATTACAGTAAGTCCGAACTTAGATGAAATGATTGGACAAAGTATCCAGAAATCATCAAACGGATCGGTTCCCGTTTTACAGTCACAAGTGATCACAGAAATATTTAATAGTATTAATGCACAACACAATCAATTGGTAGCCGTCGGAACACCACACGTAATTCTAACGTCACCAAAAATACGACCAGCGATGAAGAATCTCATTTCATTCAACTTCCCTGGAATTGCAGTCTTATCACTGAACGAAATTCCTAACGATGTAGACATTGAAACGGGTGGCATGATTGAAATTACAAATTAAAATAGAGGATGTGAGTAAATGTTGGATACGAGGAATGAAGATGACCTATTAAAGTATATGCCGTTAGTCGAACGCGCAGCGCGAAACGTTAAAGTAAAAAGCCACGAGTATGAAATGGCAGACTTAGTGAATATCGGTTTTATTGGTTTAATGGATGCGATGGAAAGATTTGATGAATCGAAAGAAGTTCCGTTTGAAAACTATGCTTATATCCGGATTAAAGGTTCGATTATCGATGAGTTGCGTAAAAATGGAAAAGTACCACGATCACAAATTCAAAAATTAAATGCTTACTACAAAGCGAAAGAGGAGTTAGAGGCAGAACTTCAACGAACGCCGACAGAGCTAGAAATTTGTGCACATCTAGATATTACTGAGAAACAATTGAGTGGGATTCACCAGACAGTTTTAGCCCTATCAAATATTTCATTAAACGAATTATTATTCGATGAAGATTCGGATGGATCAACGCGAATCGATATGTTAGAAGATGAAAACTGGGTTAGTTCAGAAGAAATGATGTTACAAGAAGAAGAGGAAATGTATCTTCACGAGGCGATTAAACAACTAACTGAACGAGAGCAACTGGTTTTACAATTGTATTATAAAGAGGAATTACAATTGAAAGAAATAGCTGAAATTCTAGAAGTTTCTGTACCACGTGTTTCCCAGATTAATAGTAAATCTATTATGAAATTAAGAGACTACATACAAAAGGCCATGCAGGGAGGACAATCATGATTCGAAGCATTGATATCGCATCACGAAATTTTAATGTGTTACAAGAAAAACAAAAAAACTTGAGCTCGAATACAGAAAATATTTCAACACCAGGCTTTAAATACCAACAACTGATTCAGAGTACATTACCC